>NZ_BCBP01000076.1:0-31493 GCF_001753955.1 Pseudomonas sp. NBRC 111139 | reverse complement strand
CTGGCCATTGGTATTGCCGCCCGCTCCGACGAACACCTGCGCCTGCTGCAGCTGTTGACCCGGGCGCTGGGCGAGACCGACCTGGCCGAAGCCTTGCGCCGGGCCAGCTCTGCCGAAGCGCTGCTCAAGCTGCTGCAGGGCGCGCCCCAGGCGCTGGCGCTGGATGCGCAGCTGGTCGGCCTGAACGTGCCGGCAGAAGACTTCGACGAACTGGCCTGGCGCGGTGCCCGCCTGCTGCAACGTGCCGACTGTGTCGACAGTGGCTTTGCCGCCGTGCTGCAGCAAGCCGAGCCGCTGCCGCTGGGTGAGGGCCTGTGGTGGCTGCACAGCGAGCGCCAGGTTCGTCAGCCGGGTCTCGCCTTCATCACCCCGCAGCAGCCGCTGCGTTACCGCGACCAACCGCTCAACGGTCTGTTCTGCCTGGCCAGCCTTGGCGCCGCTCACGAGGCCCTGCTCGAGCGTCTGTGCGAAGTGTTGATCGAAGGCCGCGGGCAGATGCTCTACCAGGCCACCAGCAGCCGTGCGGTACTGGAAGTGTTGGGCGGTGAAGCGCCGGCGGACTGGCCTAGCGCACGTGTCGTGCTGGCCAATCCACATGGCTTGCATGCGCGACCGGCCAAGGTGCTTGCACAACTGGCCAAAGGCTTTGAAGGGGAAATCCGTATGCGCCTGGTCGATAGCGCGCAGCCAGCCGTATCGGTGAAGAGCCTGAGCAAGCTGCTCAGCCTCGGCGCACGCCGTGGTCAGGCACTGGAACTGGTCGCCGAACCGAGCATCGCTGCCGATGCCTTGCCGGTGCTGCTGGCAGCTATCGAACAAGGCTTGGGTGAAGAGGTGGAACCGCTACCGCAGAGCGTCGCGCCCATTGCCGATGACGTACCCGAAGTACTGCAAGCGCCAGCGGCCGGCAGCCGTATCCAGGGTGTGGGCGCCGCCCCCGGCATTGCCAGCGGCCCGGCGCATGTCTGTGTCGAGCGTGAGTTCGACTATCCCTTGCGGGGTGAATCGTGCGCCCTGGAGCGGCAGAAACTGCGCGAAGCCGTGGCTACCGTCAATGGCGAACTGCAGGCTTTGGTCCTGCGCAGCGACAAGGCTATTGGCGAAATTTTCGTCACCCACCAGGAAATGCTTGCCGACCCGGCCCTGAGCGACGACGTCGAACAGCGCCTGGCCCAGGGCGAAAGCGCTGCGGCCGCGTGGATGGCCGTGATCGAAGCTGCGGCCCGTCAGCAAGAGGCGTTGCACGATGCGCTGCTCGCCGAGCGCGCCGCCGACCTGCGCGATATTGGCCGCCGCGTGCTGGCGCAGTTGTGTGGTGTGCAGGCGCAGGCTGAACCCGAGCAACCCTATGTGCTGGTGATGACCGAAGTCGGTCCATCCGATGTTGCCCGCCTGGACCCCAACCGGGTTGCCGGCATTGTCACCGCCCAGGGCGGCGCCACGGCCCACAGTGCCATCGTCGCCCGTGCGTTGGGCATACCAGCAGTGGTCGGCGCGGGTGCATCGATACTGCTGTTGGAGAGTGGTACGCCGCTGCTGCTCGATGGCCAGCGTGGTGTGGTCAGCGTCGCACCGCCAGCGGATGAACTGCAGCGGGCGCTGGCCGAGCGTGACCTGCGCGAGCAACGCCTGCAGGCCGCCTGGGCCAACCGCTTCGAGCCGGCTATCACCCTTGATGGGCATGCCGTCGAGGTGTTTGCCAACATCGGCGATAGCAACGGCATCGCCAAGGTGGTGGAGCAGGGCGCCGAAGGTGTCGGCCTGCTGCGCACTGAACTGATTTTCATGGCCCACCCTCAAGCGCCGGATGTGGCTACCCAGGAAGCCGAGTACCGCCGCGTGCTCGATGGCCTCGATGGGCGCCCGCTGGTGGTGCGCACCCTGGATGTTGGCGGCGACAAACCGTTGCCTTACTGGCCGATCGCTGCCGAGGAAAATCCCTTCCTCGGCGTGCGCGGCGTGCGTTTGACCCTGCAGCGCCCGCAAGTGATGGAAGATCAGTTGCGCGCGTTGCTGCGGGCCGCCGACCAGCGCCCGTTGCGTATCATGTTCCCGATGGTTGGCCAGGTGCACGAGTGGCGTGAGGCTCGGGCCATGGTAGAGCGCCTGCGTGCAGAAATCCCGGTAGCCGACCTGCAACTGGGCATTATGGTCGAGGTGCCTTCAGCGGCCCTGCTGGCAGCGCAATTGGCGCGCGAGGTGGACTTCTTCAGCATCGGCACCAACGACCTGACTCAATACACCTTGGCCATCGACCGTGGCCACCCCAGCCTCTCGGCACAGGCCGATGGCCTGCACCCGGCGGTATTGAGCCTGATCGACATGACCGTGCGCGCCGCCCATGCCCACGGCAAGTGGGTGGGCGTGTGTGGCGAGCTGGCGGCCGACCCGCAGGCGGTGGCCGTGCTGCTGGGGCTGGACGTGGACGAACTCAGCGTCTCCGCGCGCAGCATCGCCGAAGTCAAGGCACTGGTTCGCCAGGCCGATCATCAGACAGCCCGCGCCCTGGCGCGCGAGGCCCTGCAACAGGACAGCGCCGCAGCAGTTCGCGCGCTGGTGGAGCGTTACTGAATGGCCAAGATCCTCACTCTTACCCTGAACCCTGCGCTGGATATCACCATCGGCCTGGACACTCTGCGCCCAGGGCAGGTCAACCGTAGCCAGGCGCAGCACAGTCACGCCGCAGGCAAGGGGCTGAACGTTGCCCAGGTACTGGCCGACCTGGGGCACAGCGTAACCGTGGGCGGTTTCCTCGGGCGCGACAATCTGCAGCCCTTCGAGGCGCTGATCGACGGCCGCGGTTTTACCGACTGCTTTGTCCGTGTGTCGGGCGAAACCCGCAGCAATATCAAGCTGGTCGAGGCCGATGGCCGCGTGACCGACATCAACGGGCAGGGCCCGGAGGTCGACGAGGCGGCACGCAGTGCCTTGCTGCACAGGCTGGAACAGATTGCCCCCGGTCACGATGCCGTGGTGGTGGCCGGTAGCCTGCCGCGTGGAATCAGTGCCGACTGGTTCCGCCAGTTGCTCGAACGGTTGAAGGCCCAAGGCCTCAAGGTAGTCCTGGACAGCAGTGGTGAAGCCCTGCGTGTCGGCTTGCAAAGCGCGCCCTGGTTGGTCAAGCCCAATACCGACGAACTGGGCGAAGTGCTGGGCCTGGCTGTGGATAACCTGGCGCAACAGCGCGCCGCCGCCAAGCGCCTGCTGGACAGTGGCGTTGAACACGTGGTGGTGTCTGCGGGCGAGCAGGGCGTCACTTGGTTCAGGCGCGATCTGGCCCTGCAGGCCCGCCCACCCAAGGTGCGGGTGGCCAGCACGGTGGGGGCGGGGGATTCGCTGGTGGCCGGCATGGTCCACGGCCTGCTGCTGGCCGAGGCACCTGCACAGACGTTGACCCGGGCCACTGCCATCGCCGCCCAGGCCGTTACCCAGGTTGGCTTCGGCATCCATGACCGCGAGCACCTGGCGCAGTTGGAAGCGGCCGTGCAACTGACAGAACAACAAGAGGGTTGCCGATGAACATTGCCATAGTCACCGCCTGCCCCAACGGCCAGGTATCGAGTGTACTGAGCGCACGCTTGCTGTCCGCCGCTGCTCAGCGGCGCGGCTGGAGCACCAGCGTCGAAGTGCAGAATACTGAACACCCCGAGCGGCAACTGAGCGCCGCACAGATCGCCGAGGCTGACTGGGTGCTTGTGGTCAGCACCGGGCCGGTGGACCTGGCCCGCTTCGTCGGCAAGCGCCTTTACCAAAGCACGCCGTCCCAGGCGCTGGCTGATCGCGAAGGCTTTCTCGACGAAGCGGCGGCCAACGCCGAACTGCTGGCCGCGGTGACAGGCACCCCCGCCGCAGTTGGCAGTGCTGGCGCCCGCATCGTTGCCGTCACGGCATGCCCGACCGGCGTAGCCCATACCTTCATGGCCGCTGAAGCCTTGCAGCAAGCCGCACAACAACTGGGCTACCAGCTTACCGTCGAGACCCAGGGCTCGGTCGGTGCGCGCAACCCCTTGTCCGCTGACGCCATCGCAGCGGCCGACGTGGTGCTGCTGGCCGCCGACATTGAAGTACCCACTGCACGTTTCGCCGGTAAACGTATTTACCGTTGTGGTACCGGCATTGCCCTCAAGCAGGCCCGCGCTACCCTGGACAAAGCCTTGGCGCAGGCCACGGTGGAAAACGCTGCCGACGCTGCAGCAGCGACCACGCCGGCCAAGGGCGAGAAAACCGGCGTGTACAAGCACTTGCTGACCGGTGTGTCGTTCATGCTGCCGATGGTGGTGGCCGGCGGTCTGCTGATTGCCCTGTCGTTCGTGTTCGGTATCGAGGCCTACAAAGAGGCGGGCACCTTGCCGGCGGCGTTGATGCAGATTGGCGGTGAAGCCGCCTTCAAACTGATGGTTCCGCTACTGGCAGGCTATATCGCCTGGTCCATCGCCGACCGCCCCGGGCTGGCCCCGGGCATGATTGGCGGCCTGTTGGCCAGCACCTTGGGGGCCGGCTTTATCGGTGGCATCGTCGCCGGTTTCCTCGCCGGTTACAGTGCCAAGGCCATTGCCCGATGGGCGCGCTTGCCCAGCAGCCTGGAGGCGCTCAAGCCGATCCTTATCATTCCATTGCTGGCCAGTCTGTTCACCGGGCTGGTGATGATCTACGTGGTCGGCCAGCCGGTAGCGGCGATGCTCGAAGGCCTGACGCACTTCCTCGACAGCATGGGCACCACCAATGCCATCCTGCTGGGGCTGTTGCTGGGCGGCATGATGTGCGTCGACCTTGGCGGGCCGATCAACAAGGCCGCCTATGCGTTCTCGGTGGGGCTGCTGGCCTCATCGAGCTACGCGCCAATGGCGGCGACCATGGCCGCCGGCATGGTGCCGCCGATTGGCTTGGGTATTGCCACCTTCCTGGCCAGGCGCAAGTTCGCCCAGAGCGAGCGCGAGGCGGGCAAGGCGGCGCTGGCGCTGGGGCTGTGCTTCATCTCCGAGGGGGCGATTCCGTTTGCCGCCAAGGACCCTTTACGGGTGATTCCGGCCAGTATCGCCGGTGGTGCGTTGACCGGGGCGTTGTCGATGTATTTTGGCTGCAAGCTGATGGCGCCGCATGGCGGCTTGTTCGTGTTGTTGATCCCCAACGCGATCAACCATGCGTTGCTGTATTTGCTGGCGATTGTGGCGGGTAGCCTGGTGACAGCGGTGGTGTATGCGGTTATCAAGAAGAGCGAGGGTGTGGAGTTGGCCGTGGCGCCTGCTAAAAGTGTATGAGCAGACCTCGTTCTGTGGGAGCGGCCTTGTGTCGCGAAAGGGCCGCGAAGCGGCCCCGGCATTGTTTGCATCGACGCTGAAATCCCGGGGCTGCTGTGCAGCCCTTTCGCGACGCAAGGCCGCTCCCACACGGATCGCGCCAGCTTTCAGAAATTGAGCAAGACAGTTGCTCCCACAGAGCCCGTGTTGGCCTTTCAACGGCGATGCTTCTGCCGCAACGGCACCAGTAGATCACCCAGCCCGTTGTGATCGATCTCATGCATCAACGCCAGCAACCCGCCCAGTTCCCCTGCCGGGAAGCCCTTGCGCGCAAACCACGCCAGGTAGTCCCCGGGCAGGTCGGCAATGATCCTGCCCTGGTACTTGCCGAACGGCATGCTGCGGGTCACCAGTAGTTCGAGGGTTTCCGGCTTCATCTTCGCGCACCTGGCTGTGGAAAGGCGCCGACCATACTGCAATCTGCACGAAGCCCCAAGCGGCAATCATGCAGAACGCCGTAAACAGTAGTCTCCCATCAAGCTATAAGTTATTGAATAATAAAGTGTTTGCGTTTTTTAAAAGCGTGGCACGAACACTGCAATTCTCTAGAGGACTATCACCTGCCAAGGAGTTCGACCATGAGCAACCCCAACAAAGACGTGATCGACGTACTCAACGACCTGATCGAGTACAGCAAGGATGGCGAGAAAGGTTTCAAGGCCTCGGCCGATGATGTAAAGAACCCCGAACTGAAAGCGTTCTTCGTCCAGCGTGCGGGCGAGTGCGCCAACGCTGCCAGTGAATTGCAGGGCGAAGTGCGCCGCCTGGGCGGTGATCCGGAAACCTCTACCAGCATCAGTGGCGACCTGCACCGCGGCTGGGTCAACCTCAAGTCGATGGTCACCGGCAAGGACGAAGAAGCCGTGCTGAACGAGGTGGAGCGTGGCGAGGACCACGCCCTCAAGGCCTACAAGGAAGCCCGCGAAAAGCTGGTGAAACTGGGCCGCACTGCCAGCGACATGACCTACAGCCTGGTGGAAAAGCAGCTGCAAGGCGTGCAGCGCAACCATGACCAGGTCAAGGCCCTGCGCAACGCTGCCCGCGCCCGCTCCTAATCGAGCGGGCCCTCTACCCGATTTCGGCCATTGGCCTTGGCGCGGTAGAGCGCTTCGTCCGCAGCACCCAGCACCCTGCCAAGGTCGTGCTGGGTGCCGGACAGACCGATACCGATGCTCACGGTCACTGCGTGGGCATCATCCGCAAACGGTGCCAGCGCCTCGACGCTGGCGCGGATGCGTTCAGCCAGTAGCTGGGCCCCGGCCAGATCGGTTTCCGGCAGCACTACCTGAAACTCCTCCCCACCATAGCGCGCAGCCAGGTCTGCCGGGCGACGAATGCAGGCTTCGATGGCCTTCGCCACTTCGCGCAAGGCATGGTCGCCACCGGCATGGCCATGGCGCTGGTTGAATGCCTTGAAGTGGTCCACGTCCACCATCAGTATCGCCAACGGCTTACGGCTGCGTTGGGCGCGGGCCCATTCCTGGCGCAGCACATGGTCCAGCCTGCGGCGGTTAGCCAGGCCAGTCAGGCTATCGGTGGAAGCGAGCATGGCCAGGTTTTCTTCGGCTTCGTGGCGGCGGCGCAGTTCGCGGCCAAGCAGCAACGTCAGCCACAGAATGCCCACGCACAGACCGCCGGTGGCGACGCTGACCAGAATGGCGGTGCGGCGCCAGGACTGAAACACCTCGTCGGCCGAATCCACCACCAGTACGATCAGGGGCAATTGCGCGACCCGGGCGAAGGTGAATATGCGCGGCTTGCCGCTGCTGTGGGAGCGGGCGGTGAAGTTACCGCTTTGTTCACTGAGGATGCGCTTGAAATTGGGCCGTTCGGTGTAGTAAGTGCCAATCAGCGGGTCTTGCGCGGGGGAGGGCTGGCGGACGAGCAACTGCCCGTCGGTATTGAACAGGTTGATGCTGCTGTCGTGGCCAATGTCCAGGCGCTGGAACAACTCATTGAAGTACGACAGGCGCAGCGCACCCGCTGCCAACCCGGCGAACTCGCCATTGGGGCCCGAGATGCGTCGGCTGAAACTGATACACCAGTCCAGGTCGCCAAGCTTGGCCTTGAACGGGGGGCCCACCAGCAAGCCGAGGTTGGCATTGTGCTGGTGGGCCTTGAACACCCCGGTGTCGCCGAAGTTGGCCTTGCGTGGCACGCTGCTGGTGGAGTCGCCGACGACATTGCCTTGCTTGTCCAGCCACAGCACGTCACCGCGCTTGCGGTCGACGAAGGCTTCATTGAACAGCAGGCGCTGGCGTATCGGGCCGGGGACTTCCGGCAGTTCCTTGCGCCCGACGGCCCAGATCAGGCCTTGCAGTGATTGGTCGTAGAGTTCGACGTTGCGCAGAATGTCGCTTTCGATCAGCTGGACGATGTTGTTCGACGAGCGCACCGCCGACTGCTCGACACTCTCGCGCTCGCGGGCAAGCAGGTAGCTGACGATGGCCACGATGGCGAGCACGGCAAGGCAACTGCCCAGATTGAGGATCAGCTCGGGGTGCGACCTGTAGATTGCGAAACGCGGGGATTGGGTGGGCATGCTCGCTACTGCGTGGGCAGGGCCATTCGCGGCGGCGGTATTCTAGGGAAGCAGGGATTGTCGGACAAGATTTGTCCGACGGAAGCACGGTGTACTGTTCTTTTCGAGTTGCCGTGTGCCCCTGTAGGAGCGGATTTACCCGCGAACATCGGCGAAGCCTTCTTCGCGGGTGAACCCGCTCCTACACTGGCAGCAAAAGATCAGAACACGTTCAGTGGGTAGTCGACGATGACCCGCACTTCATCGTTGTCGCTGTTGCTGTCGATCGACGCATAACCCTGGCTGCCGCGGTGGGTGGCATAACGCACCAGCACCGACAGGTCCTTGAGGTCACCTTCCTGGAACACGTATTTCACGTCCAGGTCGCGTTCCCAGTGCATGGCGTTCTTGCCATCTTCACGGTAGTAGTCGTAGTGAGTGGTGTCCTGAGTGGCCTTGGTCAGGTCAGCCTCGCCGCGCGAGTAGGACAGCGAGGTAGACAAACCAGGCACACCGACACCGGCGAAGTCATAGCCGTACTGCAGTTTCCACGAACGCTCGTTAGGCGCGTTGAAGTCCGAGTACATGCGCGAGTTGTCCAGGTACACGCTGTCGCCCAGGTTGATGTAGTCGAATGGCGTGTTGCCGTTCACTCGCTGGTAGGCGGCGGTGACGCTGTGGAAGCCTGCGTTGACGGTGAAGTGCACGCTGTAGGTGTTGTTGTCGATCTTGCCTAGCAGGGCCTGACCGGTGTCCTGGGTGTGATAGAAGTGCACGCCTGGGTTCAGGCTGACCAGGTCATTGACCACATAGGTGTAGTCGAAGTCCGCGTAGTACTGGTTCCAGATGTCCTTCAGCTCGGCGGCGTACAGGTTGGCGGTGATGTGCTCGGTACCGCTCCACGACGCGCCGGCCCAGTTCAGGTGCTTGCTCTTGTCGTGCTCGTCCAGTGACCCGTAGTAGGTGTCGATGCGGCGGTGGCCGCTCTGGTTGTACGGGTGGGTGAAGCTGACCTGGCCGCCTTCGAGCAACAGGCCATCAATGCTGGTGTTGGTCAGGCTTACACCGCGGAAAGTTTGCGGCAGCATGCGCGTTTCACCGCCGGCGATCACCGGGTTGGTGAGGAACAGGTCACCGGCTTTCAGTTCGGTGTCGAAGGCCTTGAGCTTGACCGCAGCACCGGCAGTGGAGAACGAATGCGGGGCAGCGCCCAGTTCGCCGTCGTCCTTGATGTGTTCGGGCAGGATGCTGGTGCCGGCATGGCCGCCACCGCCGTCGAGCTTCAGGCCCAGCATGGCATGAGCATCCAGGCCAAAGCCGACCACACCAGGGGTGTAGCCCGACTCGAAACGCGCTACCGCGCCCTGGCCCCACTCGCGGGTGTCGCGCACGCCGGCGTTGTGGTTGTCGCGGTTGAAGTAGGCATTACGAAAATGCAGGTTGAAGGACGAACCTTCGATGAAGCCATCAGCCTTGTCTTCATCTGCCTGGGCGGCGAAAGGGATCGTTGCAGTCAACGCAATGAAAAGCGGGGTAAAACGAAACGCGGAAGGCACCGGTACTAGCTCCTTTGGTCTGACGGTGGGGCAGTTTTTATATTTGAATGTGCGTCTTTTTTATAGGTACACGTTACAGCCGGGCTGAGTGTTAAAGCACATAAAAAAAGCCGCTGATCGGCAGCGGCTTTAAAAGGCTAACATATCGGCACCGGAGGTGCCCATGGCGTAGCCAAGGGAAAGAAGGAACAGCGACAGCGTTTGATCAGCTGTCGGCATTGGCATCGACGTTCACTTTGGAAGCTGTCTGTTTCGCGTCTTTTGCGGTATCTGCCTTGTTTGCGGCAACAGCCTCACGGGCCTCTTGATGGACCGCCGCGAACGCTGCATTACGGGTAACGAAAGCCGGGGATTCTTCGGCCATGGCCAGGGGCGACAACAACAGGGAAGACAGGACGAAGACGCTGGCAATACCCATACTGTTGGACATTTGAAACTACCTTCTTGCGGTGCAAGTGCTAATGAGGACAGGGGTAAAGTTAGTCCTTTCAGTGCACTCGAAACAGAGCGAAGTGCGATAAGCACTGTTGCGCAAAAGGTAACGATCCTTGCGAAAATCAATAGGACTTTCGGCGAAAGTCCCGTGCTAGAGCACCTGCACAGGGTGCCGCCTTGTGCAAAATGGTCAGGCTAGAAACCGATAAAGGCGTAATAAACCGGGGTTTGATGGGTTGTGCGCAAACCCAGTGCCTGCAAGCTTGCCGTCAGCGCTTCATCCTGCACATGCAAGGTCCACTGTGCCGCTTCATTCCCCTGTACCTGCGCCAGTGCTGCAGCAAAGGCCCCCATATCCGGCAAGTAGGCGGTAAAACCGTTACCCTTGAGCGCACTGGTCGTCATGCCCAATACCTGGCACACCGCCACCTTGGCGGCAATGTCATCGCGGTCGGCCTGGCGCGAAGCCTGTACCAGTGCCTGCAGTTCCACATCGACCAGTTGCGCGCCATGAATCAGCTCCGGCCCCTGTTGCCAAGCCTCAGGCGGGCAGTCTTTGCTGTCTGGCCGCAGCGGGATATGCGGGTTGATTTCTACCGGATAGATGCGACACACCAGCGGGCGCTGCTCATAGATGGTGCAGAGGTCGTTGGCGTCGAGGTTACGGCAACGTCCGGGGTTGAATGCAGCAAAGGTCACCGAGACGCGTGCCTCGCCCTCGCCACAATGCACTGGATGGGAGCGTCGCAGCACATGGTCACGCTGCTCCAGCGGCATGCCGGGGCCGTCCACGACGAAGGCCTCGATCAGTACCACCACCTGGCCGGCATCGTCCGCCCAGCGACGCGCTTCGGCCAGCGTCAGTGGCACATGGTGGCCGGTGCAGCATTTGCCGCAGCCGGTACAGCCGAAACGTAAGCGGTCGGTCACTTGGCCTCCGGGCTCCATTCACTGACGAAAGCACGCTGGTGCTGGCGGTCGTACAGGCACAGTTCGGTGCCGGTGCGCTGCTGCATGTGCTTCTGTGGGTAGACGCCTTCGATCAGCAGGGCACTCATGCCGACCTGGTCATCAAACTCGGCGGGCTTGCCGCGGGCATGGGCGTCCTTGAACTGGCTGGCGGTCAGGCAAGCCTTGAGCATCTGCTGGCGTTGCTCGTTCCAGGCCTGGCTACTGGAGGCCTGGGCAATACCGCTGAAGAGGGCGCAGCTGATCAAGATAGAGCTGAGAAGCTTCATACGCGATTCCGGCAATTTTCTTGCGAGGGGCGCGAATTATGCCCGAGTCACCCCCGGCGGCAAGCCGGGGAGTTTGTCGCTGAATATATCAGTGCTCGGCGAACACCACGGTACGCGCAGCCACCACCAGACAATCGGTCAGCTCTGGCGAGGAGAACTTGGTAAGGATGGCATTGGCCCCGGCCTGGGTCGCCTTTTCACTGCTCATGGCACTGTCCAGCGAGGTGTGCAGCAGCACGTACAGGTGCTGGAAGTCGGGGGTTTCACGCAGCGTGCGGGTGAAGGCGTAGCCGTCCATTTCGCTCATTTCGATGTCGGAGACGATGATGTTGATCTCCTGCGCGGTGCCTTGCAGCTCCAGCAGCACGTTGATGGCGTCTTTGGCGCTGCGCGCGGTGTGGCATTCGATACCGAGGTTGCGCAGGGTGTGCACTGACTGCTGCAGGGCCACCTGGCTGTCGTCCACCACCAGGATGTTGGCGGCGGCCAGCAGGCTGGCGTCTTCTTCGCTCAAGGTGCCGTGCGCTGGCTCGGCGACGGGCGGGGCGATGGCGTGTATGACTTTTTCGATGTCCAGCACCTGCACCAGGGTGTTGTCCACGCGCGTCACACCGGTGATGAACGAGCGGGTGCCCGAGGCGTAGGGCGGCGGTTTGATGTCGGTGCTCAGGCAATGCACGATGCGGCTGACTGCCTGTACATGCAGGCCTTGGCGCGAGCGGCTGATCTCTGTAACGATCAGGCAGCCACCCTGCGGGTCGACCAGTGGCTGTTCGCCAATGGCGCGAGACAAGTCGATGACCGACAGCGAGTGGCCCCGCAGGGTTGCCACACCTTTTACGTGGGGGTGTGACTCGGGCAGCTTGGTCAGCGGCGGGCAGGGGATGATCTCGCTGACCTTGAGCAGGTTGATTGCCATCAGCTTGCCGCTGCGCAGGGTGAACAGCAGCAGGGATAGCGAATCCGCGCGGGCATTTTGCGTGGCCATGGTGACCTTCGGTGGGGAGCAGGGGATATCCGGTTATCGGCCTGTTTTGGTCGGGCTTTAGGCAATTTGCACAGAACTCAGGAGTGCTTGGGCCCCTTGTGGAAGCGGGTATGCCCGCGAAACGTGCGTCGCGGTGCATGGCACCGGCTTCGCCGGTGTTCGCAGGCATGCCCGCGCGCACAGGGATGTGTGTAAATAACTGGATCAGCGTTCGCGCAGGGCCTCCTTGGCCCGGTTCAGCGGCTTGATCAGGTAATCGAGGATGGTTTTCTCGCCCGTTCGGATATCCACCGTGGCAATCATCCCTGGCACGATCGCAAAACGCTTGCCGGCCTTGTTTTGCAAGCTGTCCTGTTCGGTGCGGATGAACACGCGGTAGTAGTAGATTTCCGGTTTGACCTCGTCCTGCAGGGTGTCCGGCGAAATGCCCACCACCTTGCCGTCCAGCCCGCCGTACACCGAGTAGTCATAGGCACTGATCTTGACCTTGGCCGCCTGGTCGGGGTGAATGAAGGCGATGTCCCGTGGCGCGATGCGGGTTTCGATCAGCAGGCGTTCGTCCATCGGCACGATCTTCATCACCTGGCCACCGGGCTGCACCACGCCACCCAGGGTGTTGACCTCGATGTCCTTCACGATGCCGCGCACCGGCGAGCGCAGGGTCAGGCGGGTGAGCGAGTCGCTGCGCCCACGGATCACTTCCGACAGGGCGTCCGCTTCGGCGCTGGCCTTGGCCAGTTCTTCCCGGGCGCGCACCAGATAGTCTGAGCGCGCCTCGTTGGCTTTGAGCTCCAGCTCGGAACGCTGGCGGTTCAGGCGGATCACTTCAACTCGGCTGGAGGCACCCATCTTTGCCAGGTTTTCGGTGATCTTCAGCTCGCTGCGCACCAGCTGCAACGAGTCCTGAATACCTGCCAGGGTCTGTTCCAGGCCGCGGCGGCGGGTCTGGTACAACGCGGTTTCGGCATCGATCAGGTCGGGAGAGTCGCGCAGGCTCGCCGGGAAGGTCAGGGGCTTGCCGGTCACCTCTGCCTGCAGGCGAGCCTGGCTGGCTTTGGTAGCCCGGTACTTGGCCTCGCTTTCACCCACGCTGGAAGCCGTCTTGGTCGGGTCGAGCTGGGCCAGCACTTGGCCGCGCTCGACCAGGTCGCCTTCGGCCACGCTCATCTGCGCGACGATACCGCCCTCGAACGACTGAATGACCTGCTCTCGCGAACTTGGGATGACCTTGCCTGTGCCGGTGGACACCTCGGTCACCTCGAACCAGGCCGCCCAGGCCAGGAACGCCGCCAGCATCAGCGCGCAGAGGGTGATGATGCGGCCGGCGCGGAACACCGCCTGGTCGTCCTGTCCGTCCAGGTAGGAAGCCGGGAGTTCATGGTTGCTCATGCCTGGGCTCCCTGCAGTTTGGCCAGCGCGGCATCGCGCGCGTCATCGATGACGATGCGCCCGGCGTCCAGCACCAGGATGCGGTCGACCCGCTGCAGAACACTCAGTCGATGGGTTGCGATCACCAGTGTACGGCCCTGACAGAAGCGCTCCAGGTTATCCAGCAGCTTGCGCTCGGTCATGTCGTCCAGCGACGCGGTCGGCTCGTCCAGCAGCAGTACTTGCGGCTGGCGTACCAGCAGGCGCGACAGCACCAGGGCTTGGCGCTGGCCGCCAGACAAGCCCAGGCCTCCTTCGAGGATCAAGTGGTCCATGCCCTTGGGCAGGCGGCGGACGAAGTCCAGTGCGCCAGTGGCGGCCAGCGCGGCCACCAGTTCCTGGTCGCTGGCCTGGCCGGCGCCGAGGGTGAGGTTTTCCCGCAGGGTGCCGTGGAACAGCCTCGCGTACTGCGGCAGCAGGCCGACGTCACGGCGCAGGTCAGCAGGGTCGAGGTGGGCCATGGCGATGCCGTCCAGGCTGATCTCGCCCTGTACCAGGTCCATGGCCCCACCCAGCGCCTGCAGCAAGGTTGATTTGCCGGCGCCGTTGCGGCCCAGCACGGCAATGCGCTCGCCCGGCTGGATGTCCAGCCGGCCAATGTTCAGCACTGGCGGGTAGTCTTCGCTGTAGCGGAAGTTGGCCTGGCGCAGGCGGTACTCGCCGTGAATGGCTGGCAGGTGCACGCGGGCTTCGCCTTCGGGGTGGTCGACTGGCGACTGCATCAGCTTGTCCAGGCCTTGCAGCGCTACCTTGGCCTGCTGCCAGCGGGTCAGCACATGGGTCAGCTGGGCGAGCGGTGCCATCATCCGCGACGAAAGCATGGATGCCGCCACCAGGCTACCCGTGGTGAGGTCGCCGGCGATGACCATGGGTGCGCCGATCACGATGACCACGGCAAACACGGCACCCTGCACGTTCTGCGTCCAGGTCACCAGGCCGTTGGTGAGGGTGCGCAGGCGCAGGTTGGTGTGCGCGCAGGCCGCGTTGTACTGGTTCCACTGCCGTTCGAAGCGAGCCTCCGCCTGCAGTGCCTTGATCTCGTCCAGGCCTTGGATACTTTCCACCAGCATGGCGTTGCGCAGCGCCGACTCACGCATCGAGGCATTGGCCAACCGTGCCAGGCGCCGTTGTGCAAGCAACCCGGGCAACACCATGGCCAGCAGCGCGACCAGCGGGATGAACACCAGTACGCCGCCGATCAGCCAGAACACGAACAGGAACAGCAGGAAGAACGGCAGGTCGGCCAGCACCGTGGCGGTGCTGGACGTGATCAGGTCGCGGATCGACTCCAGCTCGCGCAACTGCGAGATGAACGAGCCGGTGGACTTCGGCCGCACCGAGTTGCGCAGGCGCAGGGCATGGCCGTAGACCAGGTCGCTCACCCGCAGGTCGGCGCGCTTGCCGAGCAGGTCGGTCACCTTTAGCCGCAGCAGGCGCATGCTGAAGTCGAACACCAGTGCCAACACCACACCGCCAAACAGGACGTAGAGGGTGGGCAGGGATTCAGCCGGTATCACTCGGTCGTACACCTGCATCGAGAACAGCACGCCGGCCAGCGCCAGCACGTTGGCCACCAGTGAAGCGACCATCACCTGCCCATAAGGGCGCAGGTCACGCAGTACGATGCGGGCGAACCAGTGGCGGTCGTAAGGCGCGGTGTAGTCGTCGGTGCGCACATCGCGCAGTGGCCGGGCCGGGCGCAGCAGGGCCACGCGGTTGATACGGCCTTTCAGGGTGTCGCGGGGCAGACGTGAAGTCAGGCCCTGGTCACCGGCGAACACCACTGCCAGGTCGTCCTCTTCGGTCACCGACTCGACCACGGCCAGCTGCCCATCGTCCAGCTCCAGCACCAGCGGCGTGCGCCATTGCCGCAGGCCCTTGGCATCGAAGTGCACGAAGCGCAATGCCAGCCCCGCCTGACGTGCCATGTGGCGGAGGATTTCATTCAACGGGCGGGCATCCTCCGCAGCGGCCAGGCGAATACGCTGGGGTGATACGTCCAGGCGGTAGTGGTGTGCCACCTGCAACATCACCTCAAGCCAGGGGCCAAGGTCTGGCCGGTGGGCGGCGGCCTGCTCCGGCGCGGGCGCCTGGTTGGGCAGGGTCACATCGATCGAATCACTCATGGCTGGATCTCCACACCTTGCAGGTTGCGCCCCTCAAGGCCAAAGGCCGTGCGCAGGGCGCCGGTGTTGTACAGGCAGTCGACATCCAGGCGCAGCAGATCGGAGCGGGTGCCGGCAAGTTCGAAGCGTGACTGGTAGATCTCCTGCTCGGCGTTGAGCAGGTCGAGCAGTGGCCGTGTCCCCAGGTCCAGGTACTGACGCCCGTAGAGCATGCGTGCCTCCTGGATGCTGACCTGGCGGGCTTCCAGCGAGGTCAGTCGGCGGCCCAGCCCGGAGGTTTGCGCCTTGGCCTCGGCCAGGCCCCGACGCGCCTGCAGGCGTGCGGCGTCTTCGGCGGAATCGGCGGCGGTCAGCGCGTGGCCGGCAGCGCGGGTGCGGGCGCTGATGGAGCCCCCTTGGTAGATGGGAACTTCGACGTTCAGGTAGATGCCCGCCTGGGTGCGGTCCAGCCGTGCGTTATCGCGGTTGTAGTCGTCGTCCAGGTAATGATTGACCTGCGGTTGCAACGACAGGGTAGGGTAGGCCTCCGCCTTGGCCTGGGCCAGCTCTGCCTGGCCCTGTGCGCGCTGGGCCAGGGCCATCAGCACGGCGGGCAGGCGGTCATCACCCTGTGCAGGGCGCTTGCAGGCCTGGTTCAGCTCGGCGGGTGAGCCTTCGGCCAGTGCCGGTGGGGTAACGCGGCCCATCAGCGCCGCCAGGGTCGAGCGCCAGCGCTCGTACTGCGACTGATACTCCTCCAGGGTGGCACGGGCGCTTTCCACGCGGGACTCGGCCTGCACCACGTCGGAACGGGTACTGGCGCCCATGTCGCTGCGCTGGCGCGCCATGCCGGCAATGTCGCCCACGCCGCGAATCTGGTCGCGGGCAATCGTCATCAGTTGCTCGTAGCGGCGGGTTTCGATCCAGGCATAGGCTGTGTCGCGGGCCAGGTCGTCGACCACCAGCAGGATATTGGCCTGGGCGCGGGCGGCGGCAGCCTGGGCCGCGTTGACGGCGCTGTCGACCTTGCCGAAGTCATAGAGCATTTGCTTGAGCGACAGGTTCAGGGCCTGGCTATTGCGGTCGCCGCCATAGCCGGTGTCATAACCGGTGCGCAGGCCACCGGAAATCTGTGGGTAATACCCCGCACGGGCGACGTTGATGCCTTCGCCCTGCTTGTAAAGGTTGCCGATGGCCTCAGCGATGCTCGGGTGCCATTGCGCTGCCTGCAGCACCGCGTCGGTAAGGCTCAGCCGTTCGCCACTGGCGACCGGGGCCATGCCGATGGGGGGGCGGGCGGGCACCGCTTCGGGCGCATCGCGTAGCAGCGACGGCCCGATCTGGCGCAGGTGGGGGTCTATATCATCGGCTGCCTGGGCAACCGGGTGGAAGTTCAGGGCCAGGAGCCCGAAGGCTCCCAGCAACAGCGGTGACAGCGGACTGCTTCGCTTCACATAGTTCCCTTACTGCTGGTCGTCCATGCCGCCGGGTATTCACCCGACGGGTTTACAGCGGCCTCAAACCACATGGATACCGTTCTGTACCCACAGGTGATGGCTTGGATCCTCCTGGGCCGTGTACTGGTTATAGTCGATGCCGTCGGCAGTTTGGTTCCCGACCAGCGTCCAGTTGTCCGTCATGTGAACTGAGTCTTTGTCGTCCCCCTTGATGATCAGTGTGTCGGTACCGGTTTCGGTGATCGCCACCACATCCGCCAGGTTGAGGGTGAGCGCCACCGAACTGGTGTCGTTGAGGTCGAGGATTTCGATGTCGTGTACGCGCCCGGCCAGGTTGCCCAGGTCAATGCTGGCATCACCGCCGCCCCACAGCAGGGTGTCGGTTCCCGAGCCACCGTCGACGCTGGCGAAGTTCTGGTCGACCACCACCAGTGTGTCGTCACCCGCACCACCCTGCAGGGTGATGTGGCCACCCTGGCTGCCATCGAGGTGGTCGTTGCCGTCAGTGCCGGCGATCACATCGGTGGCCGCTGCCAGGCTGGCGAGTGCCGCGGACTCGTCGCCGGTATCGGCCAGCAGCGATGTGGTGGCGGTGAGGCCGGCGGCGCTGTCCACGTTGATGGTGAGGGTTGCGGTGTCGGTAGTGCCGTTCGGGTGGCTTAGCTCGTAGGTGAAGGTGTCGTGCTGGCCCACCACCGCCGAGGTGAGCCCTGCGTTCAGGGTGTAGGTGTAGCTGCCGTCGGCATGCACCAGCAACGTGCCGTAGGTGCCGGCCACGCTTACCCCGTTGTAGCCCGGGATGGTGTAGGTGTTGGCCGCTGTCAGCACGCTCAGCACGGTCAAGGCCGAACCGACATTGTCGTCAGCCAGCAGGTTGCCGGTGGCGGCTGTCGCGCCACTGACCACGAACTCGGTCAGGTACGTTGTAGTGGTGTTCAGGCTGGTGGTGATGGAGCTGAGCAAGCCGATGCCGCCGGCGGTGACACGTACGTGGTAGGTACCGGCGCCCTGGTTCTCGAAGGTATACCCGGCGCCGCCGCCCAGTATGCTGACCAGCGAACCACCTGGCACCGACTGCACCAGCACGTACTGGCCGGTGGCCGGGTTGAGCTTGAGCAGCTCGATGGTGGTGCCGTTGAGCAGGCTCAACAGGTTGGTGGAGTTGACCACCACCTGCAGGTCGGCCGTGGTATTGGCGGCAACCGTGGTGGTGTAGGTGGCCTGGCGGGTACCGATCACTGGCAGGTTCAGCGAGCCCAGCGTACTGCTGCTGGAGTCCACGCGGTTGTCCAGGGTGACCTGGCTGGTACCAACGTCGTTGACTGCGTCGACCACCGTGGCCGGTGCACCGTAGTTGGTGTCGCTCCAGACCTCCGTGGCTTGCGGGCTGTCGATGCGCACGTACAGGTTGGCGGCATCGGACAGGCCGTTAGGGTGCACCAGTTGGTAGCTGAACACGTCCACCTTGCCGACACTGTTCGGGCTGCCGTTCGGCGTGTAGGTGTAGCTGCCGTCCGCACGGATCACCAGGGTGCCGTACTGGCCCTGAACCGTCGTGGCGGTCCCGGCCGAGACGTAGCTGCCGTTTTTGAGCACTTGCAGCACGGCGGCGCTGTCCGGGCCACGAGCATCCACTGCGCCATCGGTACCCACGTCGGTAATGACGTTGCCAGAGGTGGCAATGCCGGTGCCGGTGAATTGGGTCAGGCTGGTGGAGACGATGTCCAGCGTGGTGCTCACTTCGGTGATCAGGCCGATGCCGCCACTGCCCACGGTCAGTCGGTAATCACCGGCTTGCAGCACGCCGATGTCCACCTGCAAGCCGATTGGCAACACGATCAGGTCGAGCAGGCCCTGAGTGTTACCGGTGGCGATGGTCACCCAGGTGCCGCTGGCGTCTTTCACCTGCAGGGTGAAGCTGGTGTTGTTGAGCAATGCCAGCACGCTGTTGGTGGTCAGTGTGAGGGTAGGGTCAGCCGTGGTGCCTGCTGCCACCGTCCAGGTGTAGGTCTTGGAGAACCCCGACAGTAGCGTGGTGAAGCTGTCGGTGTAGGTCTTCGTGGCGCTGACCGCTGCCAGGTTGACCGTGGCCGTGGCCAGGTTGTCGCTGGCGATGACCGGCGCGTTGGCATCCACATCCGGTGCAGTGACGTTGACGTTGCCCGACACGTTGCCGCGCGGGTCGCTGAGGGTCACCGAAAGGATCTGGCCGTTGTCCTGAGGCGGGCTCAGGGTCACGGTGAAGGTGCCGTCCGCCTGCACCGTCGCGGTCTGCAGCACGGTACCGCCGGCGCTGCGTACGGTGACGGTGGCACCCACTTCGCCAGTACCGGTGAGGGTACTGCCGTCGGCACTGAACAGCAGGTTGCCGGCAGCCGCAGGCGGGGTCAGGTCCGGTGCGGTCAGTGCAGTGCCCGTGGACACGTTACCGGCGCTGTCGGTGAGGGTGACGCTGAGCGCCTGGTTGTCGATCTGCGCCGCAGTCAGGCTGACCACGAACAGGCCGTTGCTGCCCACCGTTGCGGTACCCAGTACGGTACCGGCGCTGTTGCGCACGGTGACCGTGCTGCCGACCTGGCCAGCACCACTGACCGAGGTGCCGTTGGCGTTGATGGTGGCCAGCGGGGCGGCTGGCGGGGTGGTGTCCGGCGCAGTCAGGCTGGTGCTGGCGGACAGGTTGCCGGCAGCATCGGCCTGGCGTACCACCAGCAGTTGCCCGTCGTTCTGTGGCGAGGTCAAGGTAATGCTGAAGGTGCCGTTGGCTTGTACCACACCGGTACCCACCTGGCCGTTCGGGCCTTGGACGGTAATGGTAGCGCCCGCCTCACCGCTACCGGTAAGCACGGTACCGGTGCCGTTGATGGCGACGTTGGTGGGAGCAGCAGGTGGCTGCAGGTCTGCGGCGGTGTAGCTTGTGCTGCCGGACACATTGCCTGCAGTGTCAGCCTGGCTCACGCCCAGTACCTGGCCGTTGAGCTGCGCGGCGTTCAGGTTGACGGTGAACACGCCACCGCCATTCACCACCGCCGTGCCGAGCACGTTGTTGCCGGCATCACGCACTGTCACCGTGGCACCGGGTTCACCCGTGCCGGTCAGCACCAGGCCATTGACAGACAGGCTGGTGACCACCGGGTTGGTCGGTGGCGTGATGTCGGCCGCTTGCAGGAAGGTCGGCTGCGATTCGCCGCCTATCAGCGCCACCGCTGTCACCGAAATGTGTTCGCCATTGAGCTGGGCTGCGTCCAGCGTCAGGGTGAAGGAGCCGTTCAGGCTTGCGACCCCTGTACCGATCAGGTTGCCTGCAGCGTCGTACACGCGAATGCCCACACCGCTGGGTGCACTGCCTGTCAGGGTCAGGCCGTCGCTGCCCAAGGTCACGTCGGTGGGCGGCACGGGTGGTGCGATCAAGGGGGTGAGGTAGGTCGCGACCGCAGACGTATTGATGCCGTCGGACTGTGTCACTTCCAGGGTTGCGAGCGAGCCCGCCGCCGGCACCAGCGTTATCTGGAAGTTGCCAGCGGCATCCACCACGCCGGTACCGATCACGTCTCCGTCGAGGCTGACGGTGACCGTGGCATTGGCTTCGCCCTTGCCGGTCAGCACGTTGAAGGTGTTGTTGATCGCCAGGTTGGTCACCAGGTCGGGTGGCGAGGTGTCGTTGGTCTGGTAAGGGACAGCCACCGAAGCGTTGCCAGCATCATCCGTGGACACCACCGTCAGCAACTGGCCGTTGTTCTGTGCCGGGCTGATCGGCACAGTGAACTGGCCGTTCTCACCCACTTCCACCGTGCCCACGATGTTGTTGTTCGGGCCGCGCACCGTGATGGTGCTGCCGGCTTCGGCCGTACCCGTCATCGACGTACCGGCTGCGTTGAGCAGCAGGTCGGTCGGCTGCACCGGTGGCGTCAGGTCTGGCGCAGTCACTGCCAGCGGTACCGACGGGTTGCCAGTGGCGTCCTGGGCGATGATGGTCAGCGTTTCGCCGTTGATTTGCGGGCGGTTCAGGTCAAGGACGAAGGTGCCGTCCGGCTCCACCGTTACCTGGCCCAGCAGGTCGCCGTTGTTGTTGACCACCGTGACGCGGGTGCCGGCTTCGGCAGTACCGATCACCTGGGTACCGCTGTCGTTGATGATGGCGACCACGGCGGCCGGTGGTGTGGTGTCCACCGCCGTGACCGAACTGATTGGCGAGATGTTGCCAGCTGCATCGGTCAGGGTGACCTGCAGCACCTGGCCATCGAGCTGCGCTGCATCCAGCTCGACGATGAAGGTCCCGTCGGCGCCCACTGTGCCGGTACCCACCTGCGTGATACCGACGTACACGCGCACGGTGGCGCCCACTTCGCCGACACCCCCCAGCTCGTCACCTGCCGCATTGAGCCGCAGCTCGGTTGCTGCCGCTGGCGGTGTGAGGTCCGGCGCTTGCACGTTGACCGGCAGGCTGACGTTGCCGGGGGGATCGGCCTGCAGTACCGACAGTGTCTGGTTGTTGATTTGTGCGGGTGACAGTTCGACGCTGAAGCTGCCATCAGCCAATACGATACCCGTGCCCAGTACGGTACCGGCCGCGTTACTGACGATTACCGTGGCGCCGGCCTCGCCCAGGCCGCTGACCACACTGCCGTCGGCGTTGATCACCACTTGGGTGAGTGGGTCGGGCGGGGTGAAGTCCGGGGTTTGCAGGGTAGCCACTGCCGACACGTTGCCGGCCGCATCGGCCTGGGTGAAGCTGAGCAGCTCGGCGTTGCCCAGTGCCGGGCTCAGCGTGATGGTGAAGTGGCCACTGGCATCGACGGTGGCGCTGCCGATTTCCTCGCCTGCCGGGTTGGTCACGGTCACCCGCGCGCCCACTTCGCCGCGGCCGGTGAGGGTGACACCATCACCGGAAACGGCCAGTTCGCCGGGTGCCGTTGGCGGTGTGGTATCGGGTGCGGTGATGGCGCTGGCAGCAGACTGGTTGCCGGCCGCATCGGTCAGTACCACCTGCACCTGTTGGCCGTTGGCCTGGGGCGATGCGAGGCTGACCTGGAAAGTCCCGTCGGCGCGCACCGTGGCGCTGCCCAGCACCGAACCATCGGCGGCGAGCACACGCACGGCGGCACCCGCTTCGCCGGTACCGTTCAACAAACTGCCACCCCCGGCGAAGGCCAGGTTGCCGGCAGCATCCGGCGCGACGCGGTCAGGGGCTGTCAGGCTGACGCTGTTGGACTCGTTGCCGGCCACATCGGACTGGCTGGCGCTGAGCTGTTCGCCGTTAATCTGCGCGCTGTTCAGGTTGACATTGAAGTTGCCATTGGCATCGACCACGGCAGTGCCCAGGTCGACACCGCCTTCGCCAATCACGGTAACGGTGGCACCTGCTTCACCGCGGCCACTGAGTACCAGGCCGTCGCTGGACAACGCCAGGTTGGTCAGTGGTTGCGGTGCCGTGGTGTCGGGTGCCAGCAGGGTAGCGGGTAGCGATACGCTGCCATCGGGGCCCGTTGCGCTGACCTGCAGCACTTCGCCATTGGCCTGCGCACTGCCGAGATTGACAGTGAACGTGCCGTCGTTGGCGACCGGGCTGCTGCCCAGCAATACGCCGTTGGGGCCGTACACCTTGATTGTGCTGCCCGCCTCGGCGGTGCCGGTCACCGACAGGCCGTCGGCGGCCAGTATCAGGTTGTCCGGTGTGGCCGGTGCCAGCGCACCCGGCGCCGTCACGCTCTGTGCAGGGGAGACATTCTGTGCGGCATCGGCCTGAACCACGCTCAGGCTTTCACCTGTGATCGCTGCCGGCGACAGGGACACGCTGAAGTGACCGTCGGCGGCCACTGTAGCGTTGCCCAGCACGGTACCGTCCGGCGCCCGTACGGTCACGGTTGCGCCTGCTTCGCCATCGCCTGTCAGGGTGGCGCCATTGGCGGAGACAGCCAGGTTGGTCACGGCGGCCGGCGGCGTGGTGTCGGCTGCAGTGTAAGGTGCGGCCGGCGACACGTTGCCGGCTGCGTCGGTGGCGGTCACCTGCAGCATCTGGCCATTGGTCTGGGCACTGTTCAAGGTGACCTGGAAGGTGCCGTTGCTGCCGGCTACCGCTGTGCCCAGCACGTTGCCGCTGGCATCGCGCACGGTCACGGTGCTGCCGGCTTCGGCGTTACCGGTCAGTTGCAGCCCGCTACCGGACAGCACGAGTGCTGTCGGTGCCGTAGGCGGGGTGAAGTCTGGCGCGGTGACCGCCACGGCGGTGGAGGTGTTGTTGCCCGCGTCGGTCTGCGTAACGCTCAGGTGCTGGGCGTTGAGCTGGGCGCTGTTCAGGGTGAGGGTAAAGCTGCCATTGGCCGCTACCAGGCCGGTGCCGATGATGGTCCCGTCCTGGCCGTGAACGGTGACCGTGGCACCGGCTTCGCCCAGGCCGGTCAGGGTCAGGCCGTTGTTGTTCAGCACCACGTTGGTCAGCGGCGCGGGTGGGGTCAGGTCCGGGGTTGTCACATTGATTGCCGGCGAGGTGTTGCTGGCGGCATCCACTTGCGTCACGCCGATGACCTGGCCGTTGGTTTGCGGCGTGTCGAATGTCACCGTGAAGCGACCGTCAGCGCCCACCGTGGCGGAGCCGAGCAAGGCACCGGCGGCGTTGCGGACCTGTACCGTGGCGCCCGCTTCACCGCTGCCGGAAAGCTGCCGGCCGTCCTGGCTCAACACCGGGTTACTGATGGCCGCTGGCGGCGTGTGGTCTGGCGTGGCCAGGCTGGCCGGGCCGGACACATTGCCCGCGGCATCACTGAGGGTGACCTGTAGCGGGCTACCGGTCACCTGCGCGCTGGGCAGGGTGATCTGGAACTGGCCGCTCTGGTTGACGGTGCCGGTGGCCAGGATGGCGCCGCTGGCGTCGCGCACGGTGACGCTGGCACCGGCTTCGCCCTGGCCGCTGAGCACGGTGGCTGCGCTATTGAGGCTGAGGTTAGTGGCCGCCAGCGGTGCCTGCAGGTCAGGCGCTTGCAGGGTGGCCGCGAGCGAAACGTTACCTGCAGCATCAGCCTGGGTGACGATCAGGTTCTGCCCATTGGCCACGGCCGGCGAGAAGCTGACGCTGAACAGGCCATTGCTCGCGACGGTTGCAGTCCCCAGCAAGGTGCCTTGTAGGTCTGTCACGCGCACAGTTGCACCCACCTCGCCTTGGCCGGTCAGCGTACTGCCGGTGGCGTTGAGGTTTACCTGCGTCGGCGCGTCCGGTGCCGTGGTGTCATTGGCCACGATAATGGCCGGCACCGAAGGCTGGCCATCGACGGTAGCCTTGGCACTGACCTGCAAGATCTGGGCGTTGAGCTGGGCGTTCTGGAGGAACACACGGAAGGTACCGTCGCTGCCGACCGTGGCGCTGCCCAGCGTGGTGCCCCCGGAGGTTACGGTAATCAGCGAGCCGACCGTACCCTGGCCGGTCAGCAGGAAACCGTCGGCGCTGATGGCAAGGGCTGAAGGCGTAGCCACTTCGGTACCGGTCGGGCCAGCCAGTGGTATTTCAGGCGATTCGTTACCGGCAGGGTCGATCACCACCACATCGACGGTTTCACCTGATGCCAGCGGTGGGGCGACCGGGATCACGAAGGTGCCGTCCGGCCCTGCAGTTACAGTGCCGCGCACGGTGTCATCCGGGTTGCGGACTTCCACTGTGCTGCCAGGCTCGGCTGTGCCGCCGACCGTGCTGCCATCCGGGCTTACGGTAAGCCCGGTCGCCGGTTCTGGGTTGGTCGTGTCCGGCGCGGTGACAGAGACCGGCGCCGAGTCGTTGCCGGCTGCGTCGGTCACTACCACGGTTACGGTCTGGCCGTTGTTCTGCGGTGTATCCAGCGGCACGCTGAAACTGCCATCCGGGTTGACCGCAACGGTGATCACATTGCCGGCCCCATCGCTCACGGTCACCGAGCTGGCGCCAGGTGCATTACCGGTCACAGCCGTGCCATCGCTGCTGACTGCAACGTCGGTGGGCAGTGCCGGTGGCGTGATGTCAGGCGCAAGGATCTGGCTGGGCTGCGAAATGTTGCCGGCCGCATCGGTCAGCGTCACATCCAGGGCTTGGCCGTCCAACTGGGCGGGCGATAGTGGGACCGTGAAGCTGCCGCCTGCGGGCACGACGACGGTGCCTACCAACGTGCCGTCGGCAAGCTTCACTTCCACCGTGGCGCCAGCTTCACCGGTACCCTGGATGGCACTGCCGCCCGGGGTGATCGTGAGGCCGGCAGGCGCAGCTGGCGCGGTACTGTCGTCAGCGGTGAAAGTGGCCGACGGCGAGGCATTGCCGCCGCCATCGATCAGCACCACCGACAGCACTTCACCGTTGGTCTGGGCCGGGGAGAGTGCCACTTCGAACGTACCGTCCGCATTCACCGGGATGGTGCCTAGCAGGTTGCCTGCGGCATCACGTACCTCTACCGTGCTGCCTGCCTCGCCCTGCCCGCTGAGCAGTGTGCCGGTAGGATCAAGGCCCAGTCCTTGCGCCGGCAGCGGTGCCTCGAAGTCAGGTGCGGTCACGGTGCCAGCGGGCGAGCCGTTGCCGCTGTTGTCCGCCTGAGTGACAGACAGCGTCTGGCCATTGAGCTGTGGCGGGTCGATGGCCACCTGGAAGGAGCCATCGGGCTGGACCGTTGCGGTGCCCAGTACTGTGCCGCCAGTGCCGGTCACGGTCACCTGCGCACCCGGCTCGCCGCTGCCGCTCAGGCTGCTGCCGTCGCCAGCCAGGACCAGACCGGTGGGGCTATCGGGTGCCTGGGTATCCGGTGCCGACACGTCGACTGCCGCCGACAGGTTGCCGGCCGCGTCGCGTTGCTCCACGGTCAGTGCCTGGCCGTTGGTTTGCGGCGTGTCGAGGGTGATTTCGAAAGCGCCACCCGCGCCAACCACCGTGCTGCCCAGCACGCTGCCATCCGGCCCGCGCACGGTCACGGTGGCGCCCGGTTCGCCGTTGCCGGTGATCGTGGTACCGGTGCCGTCGA
Source organism: Pseudomonas sp. NBRC 111139 (assembly GCF_001753955.1). Lineage (NCBI taxonomy): Bacteria > Pseudomonadati > Pseudomonadota > Gammaproteobacteria > Pseudomonadales > Pseudomonadaceae > Pseudomonas > Pseudomonas sp. NBRC 111139. Next base: position 5,502 of record NZ_BCBP01000076.1, on the reverse strand, counting down.
TGGCCGGGTTGGTGACCACTTGCGGCGGGGTAGAGTCGGGGGCGGTGAAGTCCACCGGCCCTGCGCTATTGCCCAGGTTGTCGGTCGCTTCGACGGTCAGGCTTTCGCCATTGCGCTGTGGCGCGTTGAGGGTGACGTCGAAACGGCCGTCGCCGCCCACGGAGGCAGTGCCCAGCACATTGCCGTCGGCGTCACGCACGGTGACGATGGAGCCGCTTTGACCCTGGCCGGTAAGGTGAATGCCAGCGGTATCGATAGCCAGCCCGGAGGGTTGCAGCGGGCCGTCGGTATCGGGCGCGACGATGTTGGCGGTCGAGGTGTTGCCAGCGGGGTCGCGCAGGACCACGTCCAGTTCCTGGCCGTCGGTCTGCGCTGGGTTCAGGACCACGCTGATCACACCGTCGGCACCGACCTGGGCGTTGCCCAGCACAGTGCCGTCGGCGCTGATGACCTGCACGGTGGTGCCCGGTTCGCCGCGACCGGTGAGCAGGCCGCCATCGGCACTCAGTTGCAGTTCACTGGCTTCATTGGGCGGGGTGATATCGGGCGCGGTGATCTGGGTCGGCAGTGAACTGTTGCCAGCTTCGTCAACCGCGACGACATCCAGTGCTTCCCCGTTGGCCTGTGCCGGGGTCAGGCCGATGGTGAAGCTGCCATCCGGGCCGGCCTGGGTGCTGCCCAGGACATTGCCCTGCGCGTCACGCACTTGCACCTGCGTATCTGCCGGTGCGGTACCGGAAACACTGGAGCCGTCACCGGCCACCACCACGCCGCTCGGGCTTTCGGGCAGCGGTGTATCGGCAACGGTCACGCTGACCCCTGCCGAGGTATTGCCAGCGGCATCGGTCTGCACCAGCACGAGGTTCTCACCTGCGGCCAGCGGTGCCTCCAGGTCAATCACGAAGGTGCCATTTGGCGCCACGGTGCCAGTACCGATGACTGCGCCTTGGGCATCACGCACTTCGACTGTGGCACCAGGCTCACCACGGCCAGACACGGCCAGGCTGCCATCGCCTGCCAGCACGTCAGTGACGATCGCCGGTGCAGTAATGTCCGGGGCCACGTAACTCAGCGGCACCGAGGTATTGCCTGCCGCATCGGTCACGGTGATGGACAAGGTTTCGCCATTGGCCTGGGGCGGGTCGAGGGTCAGGCTGAAGCTGCCATCCGGCTCGGCAATGACGCTACCGATCAGGTTGCCCGAGGCATCTTTGACCTCAATCCGTGCGCCCCCTTCTGCAGTACCGACCAGGCTGTCGCCATTACTCAGCACCAGGTCGGTGGGTTGCAGCGGTGCTACCTGGTCGGGCGCCGTCAGCGGGCTAGGTGTAGAGACGTTGCCGGCGGCATCGGTCAGGGTCACTTGCAGGGACGAGCCATCCACCACCGGGGTTGGCAGTTGCACATTGAAGCTGCCATCGGGCTGAACGGTGCCGCTCACCAGCACCTGCCCCTGATCGTTGCGCACCTCCACGGTGGCGCCCGCTTCGCCGCGCCCGGAGACTGTGCGGCCATCGTTACTGATGGCCAGCTCGGTAGCGGGCTCCGGCGGTGTGGTGTCGCCGCCGTTGTCCACGATCGGTGCGGTGACGTTGCCGGCCGTGGAGGCGTTGCCTGCGACATCGGTGGCCGTCACCTGCAACTGCTCGCCTGCCACTTGTGGCGGGGTGAGGCCGATGCTGAAGGCACCGCTGGCCCCCACCACGACACTGCCCAGTACAGTGGTGCCATCGGCGGCCAGCACACGGACGGTGCTGCCTGCTTCGGCGCGGCCGCTGACAACGGTACCGTCGCCACTGATTGCCAGATCGCTTGGCGCCACAGGCGCGGTGATGTCTGGTGCGGCGACCTGCACCGGCAACGACGAGGTGCCGTTGTTGTCGATCGCCACCACGTCCAGTAATTCGCCATTGGCCTGGGCCGGTGTGAGTACCACGGTGAAGGTGCCCTCGGCACCCACCACGATGCTACCGACCAGCGTGCCGTTGGCATCATGCACTTCCACGCGGCTACCAGCAGGAGCAGAACCGCTGATGCTGCTGCCATCGGCGGCGACGACCAGTTCGCTCGGGCTGGTCGGGATGACCACCAGTGGCACGTCGTAGGTCAGCGCTTCAGAGGCGTTGCCGCTCGGGTCGGTCTGTACCAGGCTCAGGCGTTCACCCGGCAGTGCAGCCGGATCGAGGTCGATCAGGAAAGTACCGTTCGCGGTCACTGTGCCGGTACCGATCAGCGTGCCATTGGCATCGCGCACCTCGACGGTAGCACCGGCTTCGCCGCGACCGCCCAAGGTCAGGCCGTCGGCGCCGACGACAATGTTGCTGACTACGGCAGGCACGGTGATGTCCGGGGCCTCGAACTGCAGGGGTGAAGAGACATTGCCGGCGGCATCGATCAGACGGATGTCGAGGATTTCGCCATTGGCCTGGGCCGGCGACAGGGTGATGCTGAAACTGCCGGTTTCAGTGACCAGGCCAGTGCCGAGCAAGTTGCCCAAGGCATCGCGTACCTGCACGGTCGCGCCTGGCTCGCCGTTGCCGCTCAGGGTCACGCCGTCGGCCAAGGCCACGCCGGTCGGTTGGGCCGGGGCCTGCAAGTCCGGGGTAACCACCGACGCCGGGGCAGAAGCATTGCCGCTGGCATCGGTCAGCACCACTTGCAGGTTGCTGCCATCTTTCACCGGTGGGTCAAGGGTGATCTGGAAGGTGCCGTCCGGGTTGACCGAGCCGTTGGCCAGTACATTGCCCTGGGCATCGCGCACCTGCACGCTGGCCCCGGCTTCGCCGCGGCCATTGAGCTGGGCGCCGGCCAGGCCGACTACCAAGTTGGTTGCGGCATCCGGTGGTGTGGTGTCGCCACCGTCGATGTCCGGCGCGGTGATGTCGCCGGCCGTGGAGGTGTTGCCGGCGGCGTCGGTGGCGGTGACTTGCAGTACCTCTCCACTCACCTGCGGCGGGTCGAGGGTGATGCTGAAACTGCCAGTGGCGTCGACCACCACACTACCCAGCACGGTGGTGCCATCGGCGGCCAGCACACGCACGGTGCTGCCCACTTCGGCGCGGCCGGTGACCTCGCCGCCGTTGGCACTGATCGCTAGCTCGCTCGGGGTGACCGGCGGGGTGATATCCGGTGCGGTGACCTGCACGGGGAGCGATGTAGCACCGCTGCCGTCGATGGCCACCACGTCCAGCAGTTCGCCGTTGGCCTGGGCCGGGTTGAGGATGACGGTGAAGGTGCCATCGGCACCTACCACCACACTGCCGACCAGTGAGCCGTTGGCGTCGTGTACTTCCACACGGCTGCCCGTCGGGGCTGTACCAGTGATGCTGGCGCCGTTCGCAGCCACCACCAGGTCGCTTGGGCTGGCTGGGGTCGTGGTTGCCGGGACTTCATATTGCAGGGCTTCAGAGGCGTTGCCGCTCGCATCGGTCTGCACCAGGCTCAATTGCTCGCCCGGTTGCGCGGCTGGGGTGAGGTCGACCAAGAAGGTTCCGTTGGCGCCGACTGTGGCGGTGCCTATGACAGAGCCGTTGGCATCACGTACCTGTACGGTAGCACCGGCCTCGCCACGGCCACTGAGCACCAGGCCATCGGCGCCCACCACGACGTTGCTGACGGCAGCTGGCGGCGTGACGTCCGGTGCAGTGAACGCCAGCGGCGTTGAACTGTTGCCGGCGGCGTCTACCACGCGAATGTCCAGGGCCTCACCATTGGCCTGGGCGGGGAACAGCGTGACGCTGAAGGTGCCGTCTTCGTTGACCAAGCCAGTGCCGATCAGGCTGCCGCTGGCATTGCGCACCTGTACGGTGGCACCGGGCTCGCCGCGGCCGGTAAAGGTCACGCCATCAACCAAGGCCAGCTCGGTTGGCTGCGCTGGGGCCAGCAGGTCTGGCGCGGCGACCGAACCGGGTTGCGAGACATTGCCGGCAGTGTCGGTCAGGGTCACTTGCAGGGTACTGCCATCGGTGATGGCCGGGTTCAAGGTGATGGCGAAGGTACCATCGGGATTGACTGTGCCCGTGGCAACTACGGTGCCTGCGTCATCGCGCACCTGAACGCTGGTACCGGCTTCGCCACGACCGCTGAGTTGGCTGCCGGCAGCACTGATCACCAGGTTGGTCGGGGTCTGCGGTGGCGTTGTGTCGCCGCCATCGATGTCCGGCGCGGTAAGGTTACTGGCGGTGGAGGCGTTGCCTGCCGCGTCGGTGGCCGTCACCTGCAGCACTTCACCGTCTATCTGTGGCGGGTCGAGGGTGATGCTGAAGCTGCCGGTAGCGCCAACTACCACGCTACCCAGCACAGTGGTGCCGTCGGCGGCCAGCACGCGTACGGTGCTGCCCGGTTCGGCACGGCCGGTGACCACGCTGCCGTCGGCATTGATCACCAGTTCGGTCGGTGCGGCAGGGGCGGTGATATCCGGTGCGGTGATTTGGGCGGGCAGCGAGGAAACGCCGCCGTCATCAATGGCGATCACGTCCAGCAGTTCGCCGTTGGCCTGGGGCGGGTCGAGGGTGACGGTGAAGCTGCCGTCGGGGCCCGCCACCACAGTGCCAATCAGCGTGCCGTTGGCGTCATGTACTTCCACACGGGTGCCGGCAGGTGCGGTACCGCTGATGCTGCTGCCGTCTTCGGCGAACACCAGGTCGCTGGGACTGGCAGGCGCAGTGGTGGCCGGGACTTCGAATTGCAGTGCCGAGGAAGCGTTGCCGCTTGGGTCGGTCTGCACCAGGCTCAACTGCTCGCCCGGCTGCGCGGCTGGGGCGAGGTCGATCAGGAAGGTGCCGTTGGCACCCACCACACCCGTGCCGATCACGGTGCCATTGGCATCGCGCACTTCCACAGTGGCACCCGGTTCGCCGCGACCGCTCAGGGCCAGGCCGTCAGCACCAACTGCAATATTGGTTACTGCGTCAGGTGGGGTGATATCCGGCGCATCGAATTGCAGCGGCGCAGAGGCGTTGCCGTCAGCATCCACCAAGCGTACGTCGAGGGCTTCGCCGTTGGCCTGGGCAGGTGACAGGGTGAGGCTGAACAGGCCGTCGGCACCGACGACACCAGTACCGATGACAGCACCGCCGGCATCGCGCACCTGCACGGTGGCACCGGGCTCGCCGCGACCGGTGAAGGTGACGCCATCGGCCAGGGCCAGGTCGGTCGGTTGCGCGGGCGGCAGCAAGTCGGCCGAGGTGACCGAGCCCGGTTGCGATACGTTGCCAGCGGCGTCTGTGAGGGTGACTTGCAGCGTACTGCCATCAGTGATGGCCGGGTTTAAGGTGATGGCGAAGGTACCATCCGGATTGACCGTGCCCGTGGCAATTACGGTGCCTGCGTCATCGCGCACCTGAACGCTGGTACCGGCTTCGCCACGACCGCTGAGTTGGCTGCCGGCAGCGCTGATCACCAAGTTGGTCGGGGTCTCCGGTGGCGTTGTGTCGCCGCCATCGATATCCGGTGCGGTGACCGAGCTGGCAACGGAAGTGTTGCCAGCGGCATCGGTCGCGG
>NZ_BCBP01000075.1:0-31855 GCF_001753955.1 Pseudomonas sp. NBRC 111139 | reverse complement strand
CTAGCAGTGGTACGTTCGTACACTGCAAAGTCCGCATCGGTGGGCTCTTCAGCATACCCCCTTGGTGCCAGTTTGCATTTTTCGTCAAAGTAATCCATCAGATCTGGCAGCACCGACTGCCGGTTCAAAATCCGCTCCATCGCACCACGACGACGCGTCATTGATGTCTTGTTTTGCCGGCTTTGGAGGAACAATTGAGAATCAGCCTGTACGCGTTTCGAACGACTGGAGGCAAGTACGTAGACTGCATCACGCACGCTCATGCCCAGGTTGATCTCACCGATATCAATGTCCTTTTCCCCGTCTCTGAGGATTAGTCGGATGTTGTCTCCCGCCTCAAAACTCTCAAGGGCCTTCGCATCCATGGCGTACGGAATCAAAAGTCCTACGCCATCCTTGTGGAAGTGTGGTTCTTCGGAAACACGGAAAGAGGGCTGGGCCTCAAGTTCAGTAGAGGTGATAGTTTTCCATATCTGACTGACAGGGAAACTTCGCACTTTCACAGCTTCTAGCTGCGCCTCATCTATGGCCAGCCCGTTGTCCTCGTCCTCACCAGTAATCGAGTCCGCAACGCTTTCACCATCCTCAATGGCCGCTTGCTTACGAACTTCAGCGTCATGCACCTGCGCGGCGAGATTTAAAAACGCCTCATCTTTGGCCAGAAGCTTGGTCAGCTCATAGACATTGACGCTGGCACCGCCCGAAACGCTGAACCGTGCTTCTATGTGGTGGTTTGCCTGACGCGCCAGATAGGCGGGAACCCGCATCTCCTGATTGGCCCTGAACGCATTTACAAACTGCTTGGAAGCAGGATTGAACTCCGTCAGTAACTGCCCGCCGACACCTGCGAACGTCACCTCCAAGGCTTTGGTGGGGGCTCTTTGGTCGGGTTTCACGACAACAAATACTTTCCCGTTGTCAGGTAGGATCTCAAATGCATCGCCACTTCTGTTTCTTAGGACGACAGAGACGTTTTCAATGGTTTTCGCAGGCGTGAAAGCAGCTTCCAGAGCATCCTTGAAACGCTCCAGGGAAAGAAAGCCGGACTCCGTATCCATCTCGTGCGCGACGGCCGCCCTCAGGGCGGGAATGTCCTTTTGCGACGGCACGTCCCAGTCCATGTCCAAGAGCTCAAACACCATTCTCATCACAGCAAAGTTGTCTCGCTCTGCTGGGGTGCAGTTTTCGAGTACGGGGCTGTAGAGGGTGTTGATCGGTGACGCGCCTGAAGCCGAAAAATCCGGACAGTCGAGCAAGTAGACCTGGGTATTTTCGGGAGCGGAACCGACATTGACTTTTACGTTGTGTGGATGCAGATCGCCGTGGCTCAATTGCTGGCCATGCAACCCGTCAACTGCTTCGATTAGCCCGTGGGCGACGACGATACGGGTCTCAAGCGGCAACCCCTTCAGCTCATCCCAGTGCTCACCCTCGATATGCTCCTGAGCCAGGAAAGGGTTACCGCTGCGATCGTAACCAAAGTGTTCAATTTTTGGCAGAAAGGCGAAACCGCTGCCTTTCAGCTGTTCCAAAACTTCAAAGAAAGCCATCAACATCGGCCCTTGGCCGTTCTTGGGATCCCGGGCATTGATCGAGGGCCACGATTTCACGACTAGAGCGCCGGATCGATAAATCAATTTCTCTGCCGTGTCGGCGATAGGGTCATCGTCCTCCCGGTAAGCGGAACTCAGCCGTAGATCGGTAGAGAAAACGTCCAGCCGCCGGTTATCAAATTCAAAACTGGCAGAGTTGTCCGGGGTAGACTCGCTCAATGCCTGCTGAAATGCACCGGCATGATCGAACCGCTCCTTTGGATCATTCTGCAATGCTTGCACGAGGACGTTTGCAGGCCACTCTTCTGATGACTCAACCTGAGCTTGAATACTTGCGACGTAGGCGACATCGAGCTTCAGAGGCATTGGCCGGGCCTGAAGCAGATGCCAACCCAACAGCCCGAGCGCGAAGACATCACGACAAAATGGCGTACTGCCTTCCATCGCAGTTTCCTGGTCTTCAGGGAGCGCGATCGCACCAATGCTCAGCAGGGTACGCAAATCGCCGAGAGTACCGACAGGCTGGTAATAGGCACTGATGAAATTGGAAAGAGCGATCGATGACGATGGAGTGAACCACACGCTGTGGTCACCCAAATCACGGTGAGCAATGTTGAATCCATGCAGTCCAGCAAATTGGGCCAGAAGGATTTTAAAAAGCTGGACGCGCTCAAGCGCAGTCATTCGCTCCACAAAGCGGTTGATGAACTCGTTTAGGCGGTAATGCCCGTCCGGCATTTCAAGCAATTCGGCATATTGCTCGGTGACACTGTCGGGGCTGGCATTACGCTTAGGGCGAGCACAGCGATTCATCAATTCCTGATCGCGCAGACGGAGGTAGACCATGACATCCCTCTCGCGCGAGAGGATTCGGTACCGCCCTTCAGCCGTTCGAGCACGGGTGTCATCGAGCTTCGAAAAGTCCCAGAGCCGGACCATCGCACGGTCATCCTTGTTATGGATATTGACCGCGTCGTACTCTCGGTAGACCTCTGTAGGGTGTGTGAACACCGCTTGAGACTGCGCACGGTAGTCGTCGACAACAAGCTCTTTGGGCTTGACCGTGCCCTCATTGATGACGCCATCGAAGAAGCCGAAATGCTCATTCAAGCCGATATTCGAGCGCGCGTTGAATCGGTCTTTAAACCGCTTAGGGTCGGCCATTTCCAGAAAATCGTTCAGCAGCATGACATGCTGCATCTCGACCTCAGGAAGATTTAGGGTGCATTTGCCAGTGAGCACAATGCAGAAGTCGATCCAGGGCTCTTTCCCGTTAGGCAGCCGAGACTTTAGGCCCTTGATTCGTTTTCTCAGCTCAAAGGTTTTCCGACGGGTTTTGTCTACCGGTGAGACTTCTGTTTCCTTACCGTCTTGGTGCCATTTACCGCCGTGGTTGGTGATCTCGCCGCGCCAGTGCTTAAGCTCGACAACAAGAACGATGCTATGAGTGACGATGACAAGATCGAACTCCCCATCTGAGCCCCGCGAGTTCGCAAAACGAAAGCCTGCGTATCCGCGCCAAGGCCATACGCCATGGCCTGCCTCAGGTTTCTTCAATTGTTTCAGTACGTCAAACGAATTCCCTTTCGTGGAGCCTGACCCCGGTTCCGGAGGAAGCTCTTTGGGCCCAAATGCTTTGGCTATCTTGTCGATAGCGTCGATCTCAAAAGAAAGGAGACCTCCTTCCCAATAGCGTACGTCCATGCAATCCCCGAAACGTTTTTATGGTGAAGTCAATCTGCCATACGTTAAGGTAAATGATGCCGTATTGAAATCTAAGATCGGATGATTGGGTGATTTAGGATCCTTTTTTTTGAGATCCGCCCAGCCCACAGTTTTCGCTTTCCAGGACTAACTTTGACTCAACCCGCGCTCAAAGCTCGGCCTCTTGCCATGCCCTAAAATCCCAGCAGTAAGGAAAAGAAATCTTTCCTTTAACCGCTGAAAATACCGATAAGGACAATATTTCTTTACTTACTGCTGTTTGCGGATTGCCGCCTGTCGTCATGGGCTGCAAACGACCCGAAGCGGACAGTCGCAACGTTAAAGTGCGGCGGCATCCCGTTCTTAATCAATCTGAGTGAGTGTGAAGCGAGGTCTTTTTCAGAGGCGCGTCTCTGCCTGCTGGTCGTTGCTCAAACCAGGAAAGAACCGATGTCAAAGGGCACGCGACAGATGCTGGGCAATGGACTCAATGCCACACGGATCTGGTCGTGACGTTGATGAGTACCTGCCAGTCGATGAGGTGCAGGGCCGTTACATTCACTTCGTGGAAGGTAGTCACGCCGGGTTACGCAGAGGAACGACTACATCGTCATCTGCGGCTGATCAGGCAGGCTCTTGGGGCGTTCACCAAGGGCCGCATTCAGCCTGCAATCTGACCGGTTGCGGCTACTGCGATACCGTGCGTTCGCTAGTCGGATTGCACGAGAACTCAGGCTTGTTGACGAGCAACGTGGTGGATATACGTTATGCAAAGCACTGTCAGGGTCATTGCCACATAAGCGACGATCGCGTGTGTTGCCAGTGATGGAGCGCCATAGAACAACATGGACTCATTCCCGCCAGGAATTTTGCAGGCTGCAAATCCCATCGCCGTACCTCCTGCCAGTTTGCGAGAAGCCAGGCGCATTGATAGAGAAGACGCTCTGAATTCGCCACTGTGCCAAGCGGAGAACAAACCTCCGGCGAAAACAGCAAAGGCATAGATGCAGATTGTCGAAATGGGGCTGCCAGCGGATGCCGTTATAGTGCGTGCCGCGAGTCGAACAAGCGCCGCAAGATAAGTCCATTCTCCATTCAACGCGTGCAATGCCCCGCAGCAACCGCCGACGATAATCATCATGGGTAACAGTTCGCCGTTGTTACTGAAGTGCCGGTATTTTGCCGAACGTCGGGGGTGACGGAAAACGTGATGCCTGAGGCCGAAAATCAGGCCAAAGCCGTATAGGCCGGCAGCGAGCGCGAATCCGCTGGGCGATTCAAGGGGTGAAACCGGAGACTGCAGCACTGGCTGTGACCCGTATTGACCCATGATCGATCCGAGAAACATGCCAATCAGCGTACAGCCGTAGTTGATGTCTCCTCTGCACAAGAACGCGACCGTTCCGAGCACGCACGCCTGATTCACCCATGCGCCAATTCCAAACAAGACTGCGCCCGATAGCGTTGCGAGCGTCGTCATATAAGCAGGCGACAGGCTGGTAACACCTGGCATCGACCACGTGATTGATATCAGTGCAATCCCGGAGCAACACATGGCGGTCAGGAAGGCTCGTAGGTGATAACTGTCTTTGTGCTGGACCCACTGATGGACGGCCGCGACCGCACAGATATTGCCGCGCTTTATGGCATATCCCGTGACGAACGCGAGGAAGGCACTGAGGGCAGGTATGAGCATAGGAGGGGCGCTCCATTTTCTGCCTGGTCAAACACGATTGGAGGGGGAACCGCCAAGGCCACTGACGGCTCCCTGATTGTAGTCGCGAAGATGAGGAGTCAATCTCTCTCAGCTACCCGAAACCTTGCTTCGTTCCCGGTGAGCCGCCGCTTTGGCCCGGTTGCCACACACAGCCATGCTGCACCAGCGTCGCTTTTTCCCTCGGGTGTGGTCAATGAACATCAACGTGCAGCCAACCCCCTCACAGCTTTTGATATTCGTGAAGTCTTCTGAGCAAACGAAATCAGCCAGTAATTCCCCAACCGGCAGCAAGAGTGCCTGTGGTGTAGGCCAACGCCTCAGCTGCCGATACTGGAATCGCAAGGGTTCTACCGGATCCGGGACGATAGATGAATACTTGTCGTCTCTCTCCAGCAAATGGTTCAGGGTTGCCAGGTCGCTGAGTGCTTCTGCAACTAGGGGTTTGCCTCTGTATTTAATGACGAACTCGCGAAACCATGCCCTGAGTGCTTGCGCCTGGGACGCGACCATGTCCAGTTCGCCGGGCATGGCTTTGACTTCAATGTTGTGAAGGATCGCTAGATCAACCCATCCTGTTTGTTTCAGCCAGTTGATCCAGCCGGCACCATCGCTGATCCAGTCGATCTCTGTACCGCCAGGACTGGCCACGGAGTTCAAAAAATCTAACGCGGGGGCATCAGCGACAAAAATTGCCGGGCCGTTCTCGGGATGGGTCATGACGATCACTTGGGTCTCTGAGTTGTGAAGTAGAGTAACCACTCAAAATTATTTTGACAAGTTACTAATTCTTGCAGTCTGTCCTGATGCCAGTGCCGGATTTTCGCAGGGCGATTTGAGGTCATTCCTTCCATGAAATGAATCCGCAGAACGAGGCCAATCCTTTGGCCCAGGAGTTCGGCTGACGATCCGGTCTGTTTATGGCGACTGTTATGAATCTCCAGCCAACACTTCAATGATCCGACTGGCGATATGCTGTGCATGTGTTTCCAGCGCAAAGTGCCCAGTGTCCAGCAGTTCTACGATTGCATTGGGATTGTCTTTCTTGAACGCCTCTGCGCCGGGAGGGATAAAGAAAGGGTCATGTTTCCCCCAGATCGCCAGTGTCGGGATTTTCGTGGCGCGCAAAAACGCCTGAAAATCGGGATACAACTTGAGGTTGTTGGCGTAATCGAGAAACAGGTCGAGCTGGATCTCTTTATTGCCGGGACGCTCCAAAAGCATTGCATCCAGCGTATAGGACTCCGGCGCAATGGCGGTTGGGTCGCTCACCCCATGCTCGTACTGCCATTTCGTTCCCGCCAGATGCAGGATTGCATCGGCGATCACTTGCCGGTTGGCTGGCGAAGGCTCGGCCCAATAGGCCCTGATTGGCGCCCATGCATCGCCCAGCCCTTCGAGGTAGGCGTTGCCGTTTTGTGAGATCAGCCCTGTCACTCGCTCTGGATGTTTGACAGCCAGTCTCAGGCCCGTGGGTGCGCCGTAGTCGAATACATACATGGCGTAGCTTTTCAGCCCCACGACGTCGACAAAATCAGCCAGCGTTTTGGCCAGCGCGTCGAACGTGTAGACATACCCACGCTCCGCTGGCACTTCGGTGAAACCGAAACCGGGAAGATCAGGCGCGACAACGTGAAAGTGCTCGCTGAGCAACGGGATCAGCTGGCGAAACTGGTGAGACGAGCTCGGAAAACCATGGAGCAGCAGGAGGGTCGGTAACGAAGGGTCACCTGCTTCACGATAGAAAACACGTACGCCGTCAGCCTCGGCAAATTTCGATTGAGTGGCGGCGATGTTCGAAGCGGGGGCGTGCAGTGCCTCCAGCACCTTTGCCGTGTCGGTGTACATCAAAAAGCTGGTGATTTTGTCACCCTTTACCGTCCACAGGTGGGCAAAGTCCGAGGACATATGTTTGCCGGTTTTCTTGTAGGTTCCGGCATATGTCCCCAGGGAGACGACCCGGGTGTCCTGAACGATGAAGTCGTCGGCGATTGCGGTGAAGTTGTCCCAGTCCGCAGCCAGACGCTTGAGCAGGTTGTCTACAACGGCTTGTGGCCCAACCCAGGTTCCGCTGTAGTAGGGGAATCGTTCGGCCTCAGTCCATTGCACCTGATCATCGAGCAAGGCGATGACGGCGGGAACATCGCCCCGGCCGAGCGCAGCGTAAAAACCGCGCACGACGTCGACCGGGTTGTGGTGCAGGTTTGCTGAATGTTGATCTGACATTTCGTTCTCCAGTGAAAGATGAGCGCGATGCTCAATAATTGAGTGGATCAGAGATGCGTCCGTGCACCGGTGCACGGTTCAGCTATTTGGGAGTCTGTGCAGAAAGGCGGACATAACGGAGGTCTCTTGAGTTGTTGGTAACCTCTACAATCACGATTAAGAGGTTATTCCTCGAAACAGTAACCTGTCAAATGCTTTTTTAGGGGTTATTTATTGTTCCTGAAATTTGGCCCGCCGTCGGCAGATCGTGACTTCCTCGCCATCCACCAATACGTTGCCTTGCCCCCCATAGCGACTGTTTTTGCGTCGGAATAAAAAATGGGCCTTCGACGCATCTGAAGGCCCATTAGCTTGTTGCACTGGCTGACCGTCAGCCCTTGATGCTTTCTCGCTCCAGTGCGGTCAGTGAGGTACCCGCCACGAATATCGACGCGGCCAGAAGCCCCAGATCCTTGAGCAAGAATTGTCCTGGAACCACCGAGATCGCGGGGAAGCCGAGGGTCGGTTCAAATACACCGGGGGTGGTCAGCATGAACGACAGCGTGGTGATGAAGAGGCCCGCGGACAAAACACCTCCCAGCAGAGACAGCTTGGGTGATACAAGACGACCGGCGATGAGCAAGCCTACCGAGACTTCAAGCACGCCCAGGAAATTGGAGAAGCCTTGCATGCTCATGAAGCCATACATCCAGGAAAGCAGTGGGCTGTTGCTGACAAATCCATAAATGCCGTTGGCTTCATACGCAGAAAACTTCATGCCGCCAAACCACAAGTAAATGACGGTCATTGCGAAGTAGAGACTGCCTATGCCGAGTTGGGTAACTTTGTCGCCGAGCCCTTGTTTCAGAAGGCCAGCGGTGGTGTTGCCTTGGTTCACAGTGGAAGTGCTCATGTTGTTTCTCCGGTAACGTCGTCTAAAGGGTTGAGGTTGGCGAGGCGTGATACGTGAGATCGCCATCGACCTTTTTCAGGAGGACGCAAAGTGGGCGACGACGTCTTCAGACGAGGCCAGGGAGTGACTTCCTCCATGGCCAGTTTGACCTGGTGAGACATCCTTCAGTCTCCGGTCGCACCGCGCAGCCCGCGTTGGGTACGGGGCTATACTGCTTCGAGAATTGATCGCTAAGGACGCAAATAGTCAAAGATATGATGCTAATCGTCTAATTCGGTGAATTTATGGATCGATTGTCCACGCTGTTGTCACTGTTCGGGGTACGCGCAAATCTGTTCTATAGCGGAGAGCTCTGTGGCGTAAGTGCGTTCGATGGCAACGATCAGAGAGGGCACATCCATTTGCTGCAGGCAGGTGAGATGAGGCTCGAAATTTCAGGCCAGCCAACGCAGGTGCTGACCGAGCCGAGTCTGATTTTCGTGCCCAGGCCCAGCCGGCACCGGTTGATCAGCGGCGATGCGGGAGTCGCGAATTTGCAGTGTGCGTCCTTGCAATTTGCAGGCGGGGTTAATAATCCCCTGGCAGCCTCCTTGCCGGACCTGATCGTTATGCCCCTGGTTGAACTGCCCATGCTCACCGACACGTTGAATTGGCTGTTCAAGGAGGCAGCAGCCGATCAGTGTGGCCGTCAGGCGGCTCTGGATCGGTTGTTTGAATTGGTGGTGATCCAGTTGTTCCGGCATTTGCTCGATCACCAGCAGCTCAAGTCAGGGTTGATCGCGGGGCTGGCCGATCCTCGTCTGGCTCGGTCGCTGGTGAAGATTCATGAAGACCCGCAGCACCCCTGGTCGATAGCGGAACTGGCTGTGGTGTGCAATATGTCGCGTGCCAGTTACGCCGCTCACTTCAAAAATACCGTGGGCCAGACACCGGCTGAATACCTTTTGAGTTGGCGCATCAGCCTCGCTCAGAAACTGCTGCGCGAAGGTCGCCCCATCGCACTGATTTCCGATCAGGTGGGGTACGAAAGTTCCTCAGCGCTGGCCAGGGCTTTTCGTCGAAGAACGGGGCTCAATCCCCGTGACTGGATGAAATCGGTGAGTGCCGATGGTGTGCCTGCCTGATCAAGCTCCCCACGTATGTTGGCTGGGTGTGCGTGGCCTTGATCAGGCATTGGCCTTGTTCAGCCTGCGCCATTGCGCGGGACTCATTCCGACATATTGTTTAAAGGTCTTTTGAAAAGCGGTGATCGATTGATACCCCACGCGCTCGGCGACCAGTTCCGTCGAGTTTGAAGGGTTTTTAAGCTCGTTGATTGCTCGGGTCATTCGAACGTCTGTCAGCAGATCATTGGTGGTGCAGCCGATGCGCTCCTTGAAATGCCGGGCCAGTGTCGCCCGCGACATGTTGCAAAGCGCGGCCAGGTTTTCCTGTGTCCAGGTATGAGCCGGGTCATGCAGTATCGCGTTCAATGCCGGTGCAAGACGAGGATGGCCCGCCATCGCCAGCAGGCCCGAGGGAGTATTTGCTTCTTCTCCCGCTCGACGCAACGCCAGGGTAAACAACGCCGCAGAGAGTGCACCCAGCATCGCGTGAGCGCCTAGGGTCGGGCTGGCCGATTCATGACGCATCAACCCTACAAGACTCGCCAATTGCCCTGCGGTGGAATGATCGACGGGGAGGGCAGGCGTCGCCCTTACGATCAACCGGGGCGGCAGATACGCACGTAGAAAGCGATCATAAGGCGGTTTCACGATGAAGCGCCCGCAGAGCATTTCCAGCCGTTCTCCGGCCTCGAGGTTTTCACTGATGACGAAGTTCAGCTCCTGCCTGAAAAGTGCCTGCCCTGCCTTTTTTTCACCGCCATCGTGAAGGATATGCGCCGACCCATGGGCGAAAAGGATGATGTCTCCTTCATGGAGTTGCTGCGCCGGGTAATCGCCTTGTGCGTTCACCATCGCAGAGCCGGTCAGGACTATGTGGTAGGGCATCTCGCCCAGAGGTGATGGCTCATAAGTGATCTGCCAGGGCGCACCGTAATAGCATCGTGTGTCCAGTCGGCCGGAAACCGGAATCATCGCCAGCAATTGACTGAGCCAATCCAGAGGGGGATTCATGGAACACTCCTGATTTGAGACGAATGAGGTTGTTTGTGAGTCTTTCCAATCTTATCGGTATCGGATGTATTTCCTAAAGTAGCGTCTCACCCGATACACATCCACCTTGGAGAGACATCATGAGCCGCATTCACACCCCTGCAATCGAAACCGCAACCGGCGCTACCGCTGAACTGTACGGCAACATCAAGAAGGCTGTCGGCATGGTGCCTAACACCTACGCCGCGATCGGTGCCCTGACCCCGGCGGGTCTGGGTGCAATCCTGGGCGCAGACGGTGCACTGGCCGCCGGCACCCTGAGCAAACAGGATCAGGAAGTCATCAAGCTGCTGGTCAGCCATCTGACCGGTTGCGACTACTGCGAAACCGCGCATTTCATGCTCGGCAAAATGACCGGCTTAAGCGTTGAAGTGCTTCAGAATGTGCGTGCTGGCCGTCCGACTGGCGACGTGAAACGCGATGCCCTGATCAGCTTTGTCACCTTGCTGATCAAAACCAGCGGTACCGTGAGCCAACAGGATTTTGCGGCCATCAAGGCTGCGGGTTACACCGACGTGCAGTTGGCGGAAATCAGCCTGGCGATCTCGGTCATCATGTTCACCAACCTGTTCAACCGTGTGAACGACACGACGATCGACTTCCCGGCAATTCCTGCTGCGGTTTGAGTCGTCTCGTCAGGCTTTGGAGGGCAACCTTCAGGTTCGCTCTCTAAAATGAAAACACCAATGGCGCCTGATGGCGCCATTGGTATTTTCGCTGCGCGCATATTGATCCAGCGGATGGTGAGGGCATCTGGAGCGTCCGCTCCTGGCCGTTTTCTGCCTCTCACCACGGGCAGAAAACGGCCAGAAGCGGACGTTCATCAGGCAAACGTGTACTGGCTCGTACGAACCGGGTCGTTGAGCCCTCAACGCAACTGCTCACGAAAGCAGCAAGGAGTCGTGTTGTAGGGCGATGCTGGAACTGGTGTTTGTCATGGGCGCTGTGCGCTCTTGGCTTGAGCCAGCTCAATGCCAGCATCTGAGGTGGATGGGCTGAGGCGTTGCCGGTCGACGGTCAAGACCATGCGGAACTTGACGTCACCTGACTTCATCCGCTGATAAGCCTCATTAGCTTGCTCCAAAGGCATCACCTCAATCTTTGGGCGCACGCCAGCCAGCACACTGAACCCCAGCGTTCTTTCGTTCTCGTAAGGCGTACCAGTGATGGAGCCCAGTACGCTACGCTCTCCTACGACCAGATGGCCGCTGGATACGGGCAGCGGGTCTTTGCCGGCACCCAGGAGTACGAGACGGCCTTGCGGTGTCAGGCCTGGCATTAGCGCGGAGACGGCCGCAGGGACACCGATGGTCGTGACGATGGCATGCGCACCACCCATGGCCTTCAGCTTCTCTGCTGCATCCTCTTCATTGGCGTCGATGTAGATATGGGCACCCAGATCCATCGCGTCCTGCGCGATATCGCTGCCCCGACCAACGCCAATCACGCGAAAGCCCATACGGCGTGCGTACTGCAGAGCCATGTGACCAAGACCACCAATACCGAGAATGGCAACGGTATCGCCGGCCTGTGCTCCGGATTTCTTCAATGCGTTGAACGTGGCAATACCCGCACAGAGAATTGGCGCGGCTTCCTCTGCGTTCAACTCGTCCGGGATCGACACGAGCCCTGAGGCACGGGCAATCATCATTTCGGCATAGCCACCATCGCAGGAGGCACCGACGATGAGCTGGTTCTGGCAGAGCTGGAAAAGCCCTTGGCGACATTGCGTGCACTCATTGCAGTGTCCGCCCAGACGCCCGATGCCAACCCGTTGGCCGACTCGCCAAATCGAGGGAAGGTGCTCACCTAGTGCAGCAATTCGACCAACCACCTCATGGCCGGGCACACGCGGAGGCTGCAGCGTTGGATCTGCCCCGTCGATGTCACTGGCGTCAGCGCCACAAATGCCGCAGGCCTCAATCTCGATCAGTACTTCCCCGATACCGGGCGTTGGCGTTGCACGCTCCACCAGTTCGAGAACCCCTGGACGGCTGACTTGCATGGCGCGGTAGGTGCTTGTCATGGTCATCACTCCTTAAGTGAAATCAGATCCTGCACGCCCAATCGGGCCGCCTCTACGGCACCGGCGAGGTATCCAGGAAACTGAGAGGACCACTCGCTGGCGATGCCCGTCAGGCAACCATGCCAGGGCCCGCAAGAGGCGCTGGTGGCGGGCACGACTGCATGCTGGGCAATCGCATTCACATCGGCGCTGGTGGCCGTGCAAGAGTCCTGAGCCCAGTCTTTTATGAATTCGGCCTTCGGCATCGCCGCTGCGGGACCGAACATCCGGGCCAGTTGTTCTCGGCAAAGCTCTCGCAGCATTTCGTCAGGGATCTTGCCGCGTGTACTCGCTGGCACACTGATGAAGCCGAACAGTGCCGAGCTGCCGCCTGGCATCGAGGCATCATGGATTTCTCCCAGAGGTCCCCGCATGCTGCGGGCCTCACCGGACAGTCCCTGGTCTCGCCAGAACGGTGTCTCGTAGATTGCAATGTACTTGGCGTGAGGAGCCATCCACGTAGCAGTCGTTCGCCACTGCCTGGCAAGTTCCGCAGGCAAGGATGGCTCGAAGTCGACCGTGCTTTCGAGCAGACGTGGCGGGAGCGCCAGGAACACATGTTCGGCACGCCAGGTCGTCACTACGCCGTTTGCGTTTTGGCTTTCGACTTCGACATAGGAGTCATGCTTACGAAGCAGGTGCACGGTCTGGCCGGAGACTATTTTCTGTGGATTCACTCTGCGGAGCAGAGCCTCGACCAGCGCTCCCATACCGCCGACCAGACGCATGGATGGCGGTGAGTTTACGTAACCGCGCGTGCGCACTGCAGGGCCTTCATACGCACGCTCCACTACCATGTCGCCCGCTTCAAATTGCTCGAATCGCTCAATTCCCAACGCGTCGACAAGCTCATCCAGTTCTTGCTGGTAGCCCGGCCAGAACCAGGTAGGCCCAAGATCGAAACGATCAACGATACTGTTCGTTGAAGTGTGCTGGACTACCTGCCCTTGGGCATTGATTGACGCAATGCGTCCGCCAGGCTGATCCCGAGCTTCCAGAACAACGAAATCACCGATGCCTTGCTGCTGCAGCAGATAGGCCGCATACAGCCCACTCAATCCGGCACCAACAATGACAATACGGGTGGTTTGCGTGGTCATGCTTTCACCTCCGGATGAGCCGGGTGGCCGGTTTTCAGGTAAACGGTGGCTCCCTGTTGGCCACCAACGACATCCAAGTGCCGCCCTGCTGGCATTCGTAACCAAGCGCCGCGCTCACAGGACTGTCTGTCCGCCATTACGCTGCCCTCCAGCACCAGTAACTCGAAGCCGTTCAGCAACTCGTCGTAGAGCAACTCGTTCGCTCCCAGGCGTTGCAGGCTCACCTGTTCTGAATCGTCAGCGAACAACGGGCACAACTCACGCGAGCCCTGGCGCTGCCAGTTGGACGGGTCTCGGGTATTGATACGCACGTGGTGCTGCTCGCAGGCAGGCATCTGCTGCAACTTGACGAAGATGGTGGCCCCCTCGGTGCTGGACGGCCGGTGGCTCGAGCCAGGCGGATTGCGTAGATACCAACCCGCAGGATAGTCCCCCACCTCGTCAGAGAAAGTGCCCGACAGCACCAGGATCTCTTCCCCACCAGGGTGCAGATGACTTGGAAAATAAGAGTTCGGGGCATAGCGCACAATGCTAGTGGCACGCGCTCTCTCTGCACCGACACGATCCAGCATCACGCGGTCGACACCTGTCTGGGGCGAAGCAACCCACTGGTATTCGTGTGGAGCCACAACAGCGGGGCGAGTGAAGTCGGCGTTGATCAACATACGGTTTATCCAAACGGGGATGCGAAGACGCCGATCCCCCCTACAGAGGCGATCGGCCCTCGTCGATACGAGTTATTGCCTGGCCGGTAGCTGCTGGTAAGCCTCGACGACACGCGCCGAGTAGGTCAGTGCTGCACCGGCATTCAGCGCAATGGCCACGCCCAGCGCCTCGGTAATTTCCTCGAGGGAAGCACCGTGCTCAACAGCCTTTTGGGTGTGGACGCTAATGCATCCATCGCAGCGAGTGGTGATCGCCACAGCCAATGCGATCAGCTCATGGATCTTCGGATCCAGATGAGCCGTTTTGACGGCCGCATTGTCGATGGTCATCAGGCCTCGCATAACGTCGGGGCTTTGTTTGGCATAGTCGCCTACGCGCACCAGCAGCGATTCGCGGTAGGCATTCCAGTCTTGCATCATGGTTCTTCTCCAAGTAATGGTTGAGGCCGGAAGTGAGGTCACGGCAGGTCGGGTGGAAACTGGGCGCAGGTCTTAGTTGCGACCAGCCATGACACCGCCGTCAACGTCCCAGATGGCACCGGTAACCCAGCTGGCTTGCTCGGAAAGGAGGAAGGCAACTACACCGGCTACATCTTGCGGGGTGCCAACACGGCCAATCGGATGGAAGCTGTTGAAGCCTTGCAGAGCGCTGTGCACCTCGGCCTTCGGAATAAAGCCCTCGTAAATCGGGGTCTGCACAACTGCCGGGGAAACGGCATTCACGCGAATGTTCTTCGAAGCGAGTTCCATCGCCAGATGCTGAGTCAAGGAGTGCAGGCCGGCTTTCGCCATGGAGTAGGCAGAGGACGGGGTGGCGGCGACTGCCTGCTTGGCCCACATCGAGCCGATGTTCACGATGGCGCCTGGGCGGTTTTGCTCAACCAGGTTGGCGGCAACCTTTTGGGTAATGAAGAAGAACGCCTTGTTCAGCTTCATGTACTGGTCGTAGTCCGCATCCTGGTGTTCCAGGAAGGGTTTCGGGAAGAACACACCTGCAGCGTTCACCAGCATGTCGATATCCGAGTGCTGCTCGCTGAGGGTCTTGATCAGTTTGGCCAGGCCTTCGTCGCTCGTCAGATCTGCAATAAGGGCAGTTACGTTGCCCAGAGCGGAGAGGTCTTTACGAGCCTCTTCAGTTTTTTCCGGACGGTTACCGACTATCACTACGCTGCCGCCTTCGGTGAGAAACTGGCGTGCGGTTTCCAGACCCATGCCACTGGTGCCACCGACGACCAGCAGTTTCTTACCGTTGAATTGATTGCTCATTGGGAGACCTCTTTGCACCTGCCCACGACAGGTGTCTGGCTAACGGGGATTGGGACGAGTCACTTGCCAAAGACGCCGTCACCGGCAGGCAGTTCGTACCCTCTAGGGGCCAGTGCAACGTTGGGTGTCTGGAAGCTGTAGATCAGGAAGAAAAACTTTCCAACACAGCTAAACTCCAAAGACTTTCCGTTGACTTCGGGTGGCTAAGCATCAGCACCCTTGGCCTTGGAACGAATCTTCCTCGCTTCCAAATCCGCCAACAAACGAGATAAAGTGTCTCACCACTAAAGAAATTCTTTATCAATATGAAGGCTCCAGTTCATCTCAACGCGCTACGTGCTTTTGAAGCCAGCGCCCGCCATCAGAGTTTTTCTTCGGCTGCAGCCGAGCTGCACGTTACGCCTGCAGCGGTTGGCCAGCTCGTGCGTACACTGGAGGATTGGCTAGGAACGCCTCTGTTTGTCCGCAGTACCAGCGGTAAAGCACGGCTGATTCCCACGGATGCTGCCGAACGTGCTCTACCGGATATCCGGGCAGGCTTCGACAGACTGACCCTGGGGATGGAGCGGCTTCAGGAAAGTTCGATCCGTGGAGTGCTTACCGTGGCCGTAAGCCCGGCCTTCGCCGCCAAGTGGCTACTGCCCCGAATCGACCGCTTCCAGGTCATCTGCCCTGATACGGACGTGCGACTGGACACCAACCTCAAGCCGGTGGATTTCGTTGCTCAGCAAATCGACATTGGTGTGCGCTACGGCACGGGCAGGTGGCCAGGGCTGGCTGCCGAGAAGCTGATGGAGGAAGAGATTTATCCGGTGTGCTCGCCGCAATTGCTGCGAGAGCACTTGCGCCTGCACAAGCCCGATGACCTGGTGCGGGAGATGTTGATTCACGATCTCTCGATGGATAACCACTCAGGCTTCCCGACCTGGGAAACCTGGATGCGCAAGGCTGGCGTGACGGACACGACCACCCTTCGCGGCATGCAAATCAACAACTCAGCTGCCGTCCTGCAGGCTGCAGTCGAAGGGCATGGTGTCGCGCTAGCCCGCAGCGTAATGGCGCGTGATGACCTGGCGAGCGGCCGCCTGGTTCGACTGTTCCCAGACATTAGCGTTGCTTCAGGGCTGGCTTACTACGTTGTCTACCGACCAGAGTGTGCCAGCTTGCCAAGGCTGGCAACCTTCCGAGAGTGGTTGCTATCCGAGGCAGCGAATACCTGGTAATGAACTTGAGCTTAGGCCGTTTTCTGCCTGACGTAAGGGACGGAAACCGGCCACTTGCAGTCGTTAGCGACCGGCCGCAATGGGTCGGAAAGCGACGGTCTGACCCAGACCGTCGCAGTGGGTAATTACACGTCTGTCTGCTCTGCCATTTCTAGAGCATCGTCTACCTCGATGCCCAAGTACCTGACAGTGCTTTCAAGTTTCGTATGACCAAGCAAGAGTTGAACTGCCCTCAAGTTTTTGGTCCTGCGATAGATCAACGAAGCCTTGGTTCGCCGTAGCGTGTGGGTACCGTACATCGTCGGGTCAAGTCCAATGGCTGTTACCCATGCTTTTACTATTCGAGCGTATTGCCGGGTGGAGAGATGATCTGAGTCATGCAATCGCGTCGGGAACAGAAAGTCCTCACTGCGAAGATGCGCCTGGCGCATCCAAGCCTCCAGAACTGTTCGTGTTTGCTCAGTAATTTCAAACTGCACTGGATGTTGAGTTTTCTGCTGCATCACGATGGCCCGTGACGAAACATGCTCCCCATGCGCAATGTCACGTACTCGTAGCTTGGTTAAGTCACAGGCACGCAGTTTGCTGTCGATGGCCAAGTTGAACAGAGCCAGATCCCGTGTCTTCTCCGCGAGCTGAAGCCTGACCCGAATGGCCCAGATATCTCTGACTCGAAGCGGGGCTTTCTGCCCAACAAGCTTTCCCTTGTTCCAAGGCTGATGGCGATGTAAAGCGATAGTGTTCATGGCTTGTCCTCCGGGTTGAGGAAGGACAAGGGTGGATCAGCAGTCGCATTGTTTGGAGGTCGCTAATCGACCCATTGCTGCCGTTCACGAATGACTGCAAATGTCCGATAGCTGCCATAGCCCTCACGGCGTTCGCCGGTGTAGCGACACTTTGCGTCCCACCTCAAGACTGGCTGTTCAATATCAGTGCTCCTCCACTCTTTGCTTCTGTCCCTTCTTCCGGCTAAAGTCGGCACATGGGCGTTTGCTGCGCCTGCGGTCCGCGCGAAGGGGTCACCCAAGGCATGCTTACCCATTTTTTCATTCCAGCTCCCGGCTTGTCGGCGGACCGAGCCTCATAAGGAGTTGGCATGCCTGCCACTATTGCTTCCCGTCATCACGGTCTACTCGACCTCCCTTCGCTTCGCAAACACGCCAAGCGCCTTTTGAAAGACATCAAGAATAACCAGGCCGCAGATGCCCGTTCCCAGCTACACGCACTGGGTATACCTGGCCCAAACTATCGACTCGCCGATGCGCAGTGGCTGGTGGCTCGCGAGTCGGGTTTCGCCAGTTGGCCTAAACTGATTGCTCACACCGACAGCGTTGCATTCGCGGCACGGCATCCGGGCTTCGCTGCTGCAAACGAATCAACAATCCAGCATTGGCGTTGTGGCAACGATATTGAGCACAGCCTTCGAGTAGCGGGATTCTCGGGTTCATTTCATATGTTCGATGATCCCATGGTGCTGGGGCCGGTTCCCGCTTTAGCGGATGATGATTACTGGTTGGTGCGCGCGAAGTTCGCGGAGCAGGCATTCCAACTCGCTTCCAAGGATATCCAGGAGCGCCAGGCAATTCAGCGCAAGGCGCTAGCGCAACTTAACGAGGACAGTGAACTGGTGCTTTGGTGTGAAGGTGATGCGTACGACCAATTGTTTCTGATTCGATTACTGGCGAGTCTGCCCGTCCTGCCACACAGGCTCGAATTGATTGAGATCAATCGGGTGCCTGGTGTTGAACGATTCTTAGGCATTGGTCAGCTCGCGCCGGATCTGTTGGCCTGGCTCTGGACCCAACGGCGCCCACTTGGTGACGATGCGTTGGCGCTTGCCCGCAAAGCTTGGGATGCCTATACGGCAACGGACCCGGGCGATTGGGCGCAATTGGCAGTGCAGCCGCATCCGGCGTTACCGCTACTTGGGCCAGCCTTGGCAAGGCAACTTCAAGAGCTTCCAGGCGCAGAGGACGGCTTGAGCATGACCCAGCGGCTGATACTGCGGATTCTTGCCGAGCGGGGTGGGTTGGCGGCTGGCAAGGTGTTCGGCCACCTTATGATGAGTTACGAGCCGCTGCCTTATCTAGGCGATCAGATGTTCAATACACTACGAAGGACCATCACCGTTACTCCGTATCCGCTAGTCGAAGAGTTGCCGGGTAGAGAGTGGCAAAAACGCCTCATTCGGATGACTCCTCTTGGAGAGCAAGTGTTACTCGGAAATAAGAACTGGCTCGATTACACACCAGAAGAACGCTGGGTTGGCGGGGTGCGTATTATCGCGGGCCAATCGCCTTGGGTGGTCACTGCTGACGGGCGAGTGTGGCGTCGCTAGGACCCAGGATGGCCACTCAACGTAGATGTTGGAAGCCGTTGCGGGCTTCCAGCAACTGGCCGCTTTCAACCCACAGCAGCCGCTCGGCCTCGATTGAATTTGGTCGCTTGCTGCGTATGGCAAGATTGATTTCGTTGCAAAATGAGACTCACGTGAAAGGATCAGGTTGAACCAGCAACGTCGGCGCCTTCTGTAATGATTGATCTGGCTTTGCCGAGCTACGCATTCGATTGTTAATCGTGATTGCAATATCCTTTGGTAACTGAATGGGACTTGTGCTTGTCTCACTATCGCAGTAGAGGCAGAACTGATTTCCTGGTGGACTAAGTAGCCAGCAAGAGGAGCACTCTACAGCTTTACCACCCCACTCACGGGCTGCTCGGAGAGTCTGGTTAACGATCAGTTCCTCTCGCCGCTTGAGAGCGGGAAGCTCATCCCTCTCAAGGATCCCTGCGGCACGCTGTGCCTCAGCAGTCTCCGATTGGATCTGCCTATGCGCTGCCAATGCAGCTTTATGCTCGGCTACCTTCGCCTCTTGCTCAACTCGTTTCGCGTCCTCGATCACCCGCAGGGGAGCCTGTTCCAGTTCCCATTGGTCGTTGCAGCGAGCAACTTCGGTCGCAAGTTCAGCTTCAGCACGCTTGATTCGCATTTCTCCCCTAAGCGATCGAATCCAAGACCTGGTGGTTGGGTCGAAAAGAACGGCTCGTTCAAACGTTAATGGATCGTTGATCTGGCCCAAATCGAGCTCGCTGAGATCAATCTCAACTGATGAAGCCTCGATGTTAGAGAGCCGCTCGTACCGCTTTTTTTCGGATCGGGAGAAAACTTTGATTCGAACAAACAGTTGATGGTTGCCGGTGGTAAGAATCGCGTGAGCTGTGACGTCGCCAAGATCCACAAATCGTTCGACCGTCTCAGCTGCAACTGACGTTTCCGGGATACTTACTTCGCGAGACAGGATGCGCCCTGAGCCAGTCATGGCGCTTATCTGACGATGGAAAGACGGAAGAGTAAGGGATCGTTGTGCAGCAATTAGAGCTACAGCCGCCCGTCGCACACCATCTTTGAAGCCGCTCACACAGTTTTCAGAATGGACGTGGCGAAAATGCGGGATGACTTTCTGGCCACCATTCGCAGCATTTAGCGGTTTGTGACAGCCCGGGCAGATACAGCCACAAGCAAGACCATTCTCGACCTCAAAGGCTCGGAAAAGCATTCCCTGACGTTCACCGAACGGAATTTTTGTACCCTGCATCTAACCTCAACCTTTGGCCATTGCACTCTGGATTGCAGCGACAACTGAGCGACCGCCGGTCAAGGCTGCCTCAATAAGTGTCTGCAGATGTTCTGTCGTGCCGCTACGAGTTCCGATGTAGCCAGAGCGTACTAGCTCAATAAACGGGTCACTTCGTAGATAATGGCCGTCCAGTGCTTTGTAACTTATACGTAGGCCCTTTCGAGGTCCGGTAGTACAACCATCCTCGATTAACCGAGTCAGATGCTGCAGGCTCAGCATGATTCCCGCAGATTTGATTGCCGAATGGCGGCGGACAAGCTTAAAGAAGAATGCTCCAGGATTCAGTCGATAGGGCCCTTCGGGCGAGAGATCGTTGTCGAACTTCTCCATCCGCTCCATCTCACTCTTGAACTGAGCATTGATTGGCACGGTCCATTCCTTTGCGTCAAGCTGGTCAATGTCGGGCGTGTCAGCCTTAATGCGATGCACCTTACTGCTTTTTGGCTCCATCATTTTGTATTGAACCATCACCAACGAGCCGCGTGCCTTGTTCAGATAGATAAGGTCGACGCCAAACAACTCTTCAAGCGGTCGCTTGTTGGCGGTGAAAACTTCGAGCTGCTCACCGCGCCGAGTGAATACGGCTTTGCCGGTAAGGTCACTGTCGGACAAGTGCCAGCCAGAGATCCAGCGTGCGTCATGCTCAATGACCGCGTCCTCTTGCAGTCGGACCGTGCCAATAGCGGTGTGTCCGCCGGGCAACGCGACGCTTGTCGCACCGTCCGTTACCCCAAAAGCTTTGAGTGCGAGGTCAAGGGCATTTACTTGTAGCGCGTGGCCATTCTCATAATATTTTGGTCGCCCGACTTCGGCGAGAATACGATGAAAAACTGCTACATTGGCTGGTACTTCCGCAATCAGTGCAATCAGTTTTTCACCGAGCTTCTGTGACACCGGTTGAAACTCGGCGGTCTCCGATTTCAGCTTGTTGGTAGCTCCGCGCAAGGTGGTGCTAGTGACGCCAGCGACAAGGGCATTAAGTGATTGTGGAGCGATCAGCAAGACACAATCGAACATCACCCGGGAGTCGAGCGTCGAGATCGTTTGAATCGAGCGGATAAGCCCTAACCGCAAGGTGGGAGCTTTTCCATCTGTAGCGATCAGAACCAAAGTATTGGGTCTACCACTACGGGAAATTACGTGCGGAAAAGTAAGTGAAAATTTTGTACCGTGGTTTCGACACGCTTCGAGCTCCATCCAGCGGCTCTCAGTCAAGCGAAGCAGCGACAGTCCTCGTTGGGCTAGAGCCTTGAGATCCTTTTCGTCAATGTTGCTGGTCATGACCGAATTTTCCATGTGCGTCTCGCCAATCTATCTTGAACTCCTACAAAATAATTAGCGCCCGCCAATAGGGCAATCGCGTCGCGTTCATTGGCGTGCAGAACGACTGCACGAAATCAACTCGTGGGTGTGGCCCTGTGGAACTACGATCTATGGACATACCTAGGCAAGATCGACAGAAAATGTCGTTTTGCCATGGACAGCATGAGACTACCCTTGAATCCCCGGTTAGCAAGGTACGGAACCATGTCCATGGCTTGAAATCTTTCCTTTACATCGATGAGCTCTTCTGCAGGCTCGATGGCCTACCTGAGCCGATCATTGAGGTAGGCCGGGCCATCCAAGCCCGCGTCCTGCAATGGACTGCGCTGCCAGTGGGCGTCGGCATTGGGCATACCAAAACCCTGGCAAAGGCGGCGCAGCACGCCTCAAAAGTGTGGAGGGAGAAAACAGGCGGCGTGGTAGACCTGCGCAAGCCTGAGGCAATCGAATGGCTACTTCGACGAATGCCGGTTGATGAGGTATGGGGGATAGGTCGTCGTATGCGCGACAACCTTGCTCGTGATGGCATCAGCACCGCGTGGGAGCTTTCTCAAGCTGATGCGCGGTCAATGGGCCGTAAGTACAGCATCGTGCTGGAAAGGACCATCCGAGAGCTGCAGGGCGAATCATGCATGGACCTGGAGCAATCTGCCCCACCCAAGCAATCAATCTGCACCAGCAAGATGTTTGGTCAACGCGTGCATACCCGCAAGGGCCTGCAGGAAGCCCTAGCGACCTACATTCACCGTGCCGCTGAAAAGCTGCGGAAGCAACGCTCTCTCTGCGGTGCCTTACGCATCGGTATTCAGACGTCATTCCATGGCGACGGACCGAAGTACGCCAATGCTGCAACTATCATCCCAGCCTACCCAACAGATGATGTCCGTCAGCTCACCCGCTACGCGCTGCGTGCCCTGGAGGGGATCTACCGGCCGGGCTATGCATACAGCAAGGCAGAAGTCCTTCTAATGGATTTGCGCAAGCGAGGGGAGTATACGCAGGATCTGTTCACCCCCAGCCAACCGGAGCGCACAGATGCATTGATGGCTACCATGGACAAAATCAACCGGCGCTGGGGGCATGATTGCTTGCGGACTGCTGCTGTGCCACTGACACCAGATTGGGGTATGCGCCGAGCACTCCTTAGTCCCAGCTACATGACCAGTTGGGAACAGCTATGGAAAGTACAATGCCGATAAGTAAAATTACTAATGCTTGGACCCGCTAGCAAGCACACTCGGTCAATATCGTCATACCGTACCTTTTTATTGCGCGGACAAAAAACCCGGCCTTGTGGCCGGGTGGGTATTGCGTTGATATGGAATCCCGCCACGCAACAAAGCGCTCGCGAGGTAGGGTGAAGGTATTAATAACCTTGACGTTGAATGAAGGCAGTGACTGACTCAATAGTGGGATTAATCAGCAAATGGTAATCAAGGAAATCAAAATACTTTAACTCCTCATCCCATTGTGCCAATTGATCGGAATCGAACGACCAGCGCTTACCGCCATAGGAGAATTCAGTCCAACCATCGTCCTCCTGAATCTCTGAGGGAGAAACCGAGGCAGACGTCTGTTGACAGCTGCGATCTACCGCCTCAATCACTTCACAATGATTTCGGCATTCATCCAGTTCTATCTGCGCCATAATGGCTTCACGTTTTTTATCACCAAGCTGGTAGTTCACTTTGTATTGCATATTGGAGTTCCTGTTTATACGGCACAGCTGAAGCGTACAAGCTGCACAGGCAAAGTGCCCAAGCGGTAGCTGTCTCCAAACAATGACGTACCCATGAAACCACCACGTTTAATGTCCGAATTGCAGACGGTGCGTAGTTCGCCGTTGTGTAGGACTGTATCGCCAGCACGGATTGTGTTGATGTGAGTATTAACCGTATTGTAGTTGGTCATGGTGTTACCTATTGGTTAGACCGATCGCTGATGAAAATCAGCTGTTCAGACTGCGGAACGCCGAGCCTCAGACATCCAAAGGTTACGAATGCTTTTGCAGTCAATTGCTTTGTCGTATTCACCCTGTTTCTTCAATAGGATTAATACCCGATTTACACGGCGGGCGTGCTTAACGAAACTGCTGATATCTGCTTTCATGTTTGATCCCTATCAAGCGCTGCGCGCTTACATGCCTTTGTTTAAGTGGACTGTCACACCGCCCTTATGGAGCAGATCGCTCACTTCGCAGTAACGGTCAGTCAAGTCCACATGCGACTTACCGTATTGCGCCGCCAATTTACATTTAATGCGCGCAGTCCTAACGGGGCCTCGTACTTTCGAATCCGGCAATGCTTCAAGCGCCTATCCGAGAGAGTCAGCAGCTGCCTTACGATCAGACAAAGTTTCCACCTCGTTCGAAAAGATACTCGTTGCTTCGGAACCGAGCGGAAGCTGCTCGAAGTACTCGCGAACTGCGCGAGGTACTTGCTCCATAGTCCTGGGGTAACGATTACCGATAAGGCCTTGCTCATTCAGCACAGAGTGAACATGCATTTTCTCAGGAATGGTGCAGCTGGTTTTAACCGCGATGAAACAGATCATGGCATACCTCGACGTTGTCCTAGTGCCAATGAGATGAGCCACACCGAGCATGAAGATCTGCCCGCCCTGGTGCCGGGAGAGTGAAAATCGACCGCACGCGCTTGCGCGCCGGATCCGACCCATAAAAAAACCCGGCCAGGCCGGGTTGAAGGTAAGTGTTGCTTATGCCGAAGAAGCTACCCGGCGCACCGGGACCAAGCCGCGTGAATAGGGCATGCCGATAAACACAGGGTTTTCTACAAGCTGGCGCCAGGTAGTCGCGTCATCCGCCAAAAATTGGTCATCAGCAAGCATCTTCTCGCCGTGCACCAACAGGCGAAATTCAGTAGCCTGGGTCCGATCGGCACAGGCGGAAAGTGCTGCAAGCACATCGGCAAGACGGACAAAATCGCCATCCTCGGCTCGGAATTTTTCAAGCGCTGCAATGTACGCCGGCAACTCAGCCAGCTGGGCTCTCAACAGGCTGCATTGGGACCTGAGCTCGTCGACTTCCGAGGTACCAGACTCATTACGCGGTAAGGCCCCTATCGTGATCAAGGCCTCACGGAACTGATCAACGTAATGCTCCGTACTGGTCGCCGGGAATTTATTCAACAGGCACTCTTCGTCGATGGGTGCGCCTGCATCTTCGGCTTCATCCGACGGCTCACCTGGAACCATGAAGAATGCGCGCTCCACTGCTCCCAGGTAGTCCGAGAAGCGCTTGATGTTACCCAGGTTCGTCAGCAGCACGCCCACAGGGTGTCCATGGTGCAGACCAATGACGTCGTATACACGAGCCATGTCGCGCTGCTCTGCGGACGGCACAGCAGGAGCCTTCAGAAAGACCTCGCCACCGCCCTCCTCGTCAGTGATCGAGCCATGAGCAATCAGTAAGACCTGGTCCGCATGCTCCAGCGCTGCGATGCCGCCCTCAAGCAGCCACTCAAGCCGCAGACCATCCACATCAGCCCGTGTCACAGCGACGGCTTCTACCCGCACAGCATCCTCGCTGTGCTGTGCGCCTGGCCGAAGCTCCAAGAGTTGCTCGCCTTGTTCTGTGACCTGCCATTGGGCCGGGCTTCGCTGAACTCGCTTGAGCAACCCAAGCTGGGTGAGAACATCAAACCACTGGGTCCCGATGTCAGCGCCCTGGCCATCGCCGGCGCATTCGTCGAAGCGCTGCAGTTTTCGGATGACAAGGTTAGCGAAGGGCGGCAGGCCTACCAGCTGTCCAGAACTGTTCATGCTGCCGCCGCCTCGACCGGTTGTGTGAGCGCTTGTTGGACTGCTTGAACGATCCGCAGCAGGTAGGTGTAGTCCGGGTTTGGTTCGGTAGCTTGATCGACGGGGTAATGCCATTCATCCCCGAACAAAAGGGATAGGAGCTCGGAATGACTCCAGCAGTCCCGCAACGACTCAACATCGCGAAACTCATCGAGCCGCCTGTACAGCGAACGAGCATCATCTGCGTCGAGATACCCCAGCTCCCAATCGGTACCGCTCCGCTCCCGCCGGCGATCGATGATGCACCTTGCTGAGAGCTGCTTGAGAGCCTTTGCGCTGAATCGGGTACTGCTCAGGCCGCGGCTTAGGCAATTCAGGATGTACTCATCACTGCACTTGGCAACAAACTCAGTCACCGTCCTTGAACCCATACCGCCCCAGTAGGAAGTCCAGCTCTCGCCAGCACATCGGATGGTAAGGTTACCCTGACTGGAAACGTGATCTGGGGCCTCACTACGTGGAGACGCCCGGCTTCCAAGGTCCTCCAGAAAAACGGTGATGGGGTCGAGGTTCACCCCCCCAGAGATCACTAACTTGGTCACCGTGGAACGCTCCACGGTTAAGCTTGTGGGTGATGTGCCATCGGACATTCTGTTCAAACCCATACCGTCACCTTGTAAATTAATTCATAACGCGTATGCATAATTTATAGCGGAAAGTAAGGGCTGCCTAGCCCTCTAACTGTCCGCTGCATGCTGATGGCGTTCAGAATTCGCCGTCTTTTCAGGTCACCAAGCTCCCGCTCTGCCAGGCTAGAGACCAACTGCGCCAACTCTTCCAGCGACTCTACAAAGGCATTGCGCAGCGTATCCAGCCTGGCCCCCTTCGCATCGGGCCCTTCGATACCTACTCGGACTTGCTACCAATCATCCCAAGTGACCATCCGCTGGGGTTGCCGAAGCCGCTCACCGTGTATTTCTGGAAGAACTCCGTGCTGGACTCGCACTGGGTCTGCACCATAAAGAAGCGAATCGTGCATTCCGAGCTTTTGTCCTGAAACTCCGGCCCTGGCTCATTAATGTCCTGTAGAGCAGTCGCTGCGTGAAGCAACTTGTCGAAGGAGTCCAGCGATCTGTTCAGCAGCAGATCGCGCCAAGTCCCATTGTGATGAATCTGGCCAGCGTAGGTGAACCGCTTGCCCCCAATTTCCTTTTGCTGCAAATGCCCCCAGCAGAGAAGCAGGGTCTCTGCACCAGTGATCGCTTTGGCGCTCTCCAGCATCACTCGACGGACCTCATCTGCCATCTGGTCATGATGATCTAGCGGCGTGTAAGTGAGGCTGGTCAGGAAGACCGGCACCATTTCAGTCTCTGATATCTCAGGGCTACACGGCATGAAGAACGATGGAGTACCGTATTCATAATCTTCGACATAGGTATCCTCAATCAGGTCGAAGCCCTGATCACTGTAGTAGTCCCAGAAAACCCACGGCTCAACCGTATGAGAAATGCGCAAGCGGTCGGTTAAGTTATCCAAGTTGACGCCTTCGAGGCCTGGCGCCCCCCCTAGCAAATCCTTGAGCATTGCGTCTGTCACCCGAGGATCATCAAAGCCCGGCATATAGAGGTTCAGATCCTCTTCTTCGGACGGAGAATGCAAGGTACTCCGATCGATGGATATAGCCTTGGGCAGCTTGGCGCTGGAAGGACTGAGGTTCGCGGCCAAATGGATAGCCATCGATGGGTTGATGGCAAAAACATCAACCATCACAGCAATGTAGCTATCCCGTCGAGCCATCAACTCGGCTACGTCTAGTTGCTCGTCTGGAACACTGGGTCGCCTGTTCCCTATCGCGCTGGTAACTGCATCCCAAGTTCGGAAACCGCACAGGTTCGCATACATGCCTGCGGCCTCTGCGCGCTCGATGCCCAAGCTCTTGCCGCAGGCCTCAACCCATAGGGAAATCCTGAAGAAGACTTCCCAAATCTGGTGAAATACGCCGACCCCGTTGCCTGAGTTTCCCGATGAAGCAGATGACCTTCGCCGACGCCGAGTACGCCGGCAAGCGTAAGCAGACCCGCAAGGAGTTGTTCCTGATCGAGATGGATCAGGTGGTGCCGTGGCAGGGACTGATTACTCTGATCGAGCCGCACTACCCGAAGGGCGAAGGTGGCCGTCCGGCGTATCCGTTGATGGCGATGCTGCGCGTGCACCTGATGCAGAACTGGTTCGGCTACAGCGACCCGGCTATGGAGGAAGCGCTTTACGAAACCAACATCCTGCGCCAGTTTTCTGGGCTGAGCCTAGAGCGCATCCCCGACGAAACCACCATCCTCAACTTCCGCCGCCTGCTGGAAAAGCATGAACTGGCGGCTGGGATTCTGGCCGTGATCAACGGCTACTTGGGCGATCGCGGCCTGTCGCTGCGCCAGGGCACCATCGTCGATGCCACACTGATCCACGCGCCGAGTTCGACCAAGAACCAGGACGGTAAGCGCGACCCGGAAATGCACCAGGCCAAGAAAGGTAATCAATGGTACTTCGGCATGAAGGCCCATATCGGGGTGGATGATGAGTCGGGCCTGGTGCATAGCATGGTAGGCACGGCAGCCAACGTGGCCGATGTCACTCAGGTCGATAAGCTGCTGCACGGCGACGAAAATGTGGTCTGTGCCGATGCTGGTTATACCGGAGTGGAGAAACGCCCCGAGCATGAAGGTCGCCAGGTCATTTGGCAGATTGCCGCCCGGCGCAGCACCTACCAGAAACTGGGCAAGCGTAGCGTTCTGTACAAAGCCAAGCGCAAGATCGAAAAAGCCAAGGCTCAAGTCAGAGCGAAGGTTGAGCACCCGTTCCGGGTGATCAAACGTCAATTCGGCTATGTGAAAACTCGCTTCCGTGGCCTGGCCAAGAATACGGCACAGTTGGTGACACTGTTTGCGCTGTCGAATCTATGGATGGCCCGTCGGCATTTACTGAGCAATGCAGGAGAGGTGCGCCTGTAATGTGGGGAATAGCCGCCGCGAGGTGTTCGCAGCGGCTAAAAAGACAGAAATGAGTTAGCGATCTGAGCATTTTTGATCGACTTGTCACTTTCAAAATCGGTGGTGGCCGAAGTCAGCCAAAAACATATGGCTACTTCAGACCATCCATAGCCGAGCCAATTTGTGTTCAGTTGCGATGAATTGTGTCATGACGGGGCTTACCTTGTTATTCGAGGGTCAGATTGGTCAGGTCGGTAAACTGGCTCGATAGCACAGCCTTTCAGTACCCATCGCAGCTTCCAAGAACATCAGCTCTGGCTCCCTTTCGACCACTACACTGTTGAGAGGCTGTACACAAGCTACGTCAGCGATGTCGAAAAAAAAGGCCACCTCGCAAGAGGTAGCCTTTGATGAGTTAAGCAAAAAGATCGGAGATCGCCGAATTTTGACTGGCGGCCTCAACCTTCATCAAGTCCAGGACCTGTTCGTGCTCGGCGTTGCTGATCGAATGGTGGCGTATGTAGGAACGCAGATCGGTACCAGCTAGATCGCGCTCCATGCGTTGCCAGAATTGCGCTCGGCGGGCCATCGCATCGTAATCAGCAGCCTTGCCCTTGGCCAGTTTGACCATACCATTGTTCAAGTAGAACTTGGCGCTGTCAGTCGGAGCCAGGCTTTTCGCCAACGTATAGAACGCCTCGTCGAACTCGTCTACAAAGCACATTGCATCTCCCGGATCGATCTCCATCTCGTCGGTTTCTTCGTAGTAGACAATGTTGCGATCCTTGCCTTCAAAGCGGTCACGGATCATTCGCATCGCTGGCCGGCCAGGGTAGCGTTCTTTGTTGGTGGCTTCGAGGTAGGCGTCCTGCAAGCCCATCTCCTGCGCCGGGCTTTGCCAGTCATCAAACTTGAACCAGCGCTGCTCTGGAATGATGCCCTTCTCAGCGGGAGTGACGTCATCGATCAGGTAGCGCTTCCCTAGGACACGGATCTCGTACCACTCCGACAAAGCGGGGAAGGCATGGTCGAAGCCGTAGCTCAGTGACCAGGCGAAGTCGATCGCAAGCAGGTTTTTCGGCGTGATGAATTGGAAGGTGCTCCCACGAAGGATTTCGTTGGACTCCGTCCTTTCCAGCTCGCCGCGGAACATCCGCGCATCGTGCTCATCAGCCCGCTCTTCCTCCAGCACATCTAAAGTCAGCAGGTACCGCAACAGCTCACGGCGCATCTCTGCGTTGTAGGCTGTTCCTGTGACGTTGATGTAGCCGGCGTCCGAGGTTGTGCGCCCGATCCAGTCTCGACGCTCCATGTCCCAGCGGGTGTTGATGAGATGGCTCCGGAAGCGGTTAATTCCCGACATGTGTCCATGCTTGTCAGGCGCAGACGCAATCATTGCTTCCATGGATTTGTCACGCTCTCCGGTGACCGTGCACCAGGCACAGCCAAAGCGAGAGCCGCACGCCGCCTTGTTACCACCATCGCCGGTGATGATTGCGCACGTGCCTTCATTGGCTTCCTTGTAGAGCTCCAGGCACCAGTCGAAACTGTCGACGAAGGTTCGATAAGGACCACCGCGCTTCGCCTCGCACGCCATGAGGAACTCCCACACCTCCTCCATCTCCCAGTCTGCGATGATCGAGCAGTTGTACGAGCCATGCTCATTGAGCACCAGCCGCCCGGCCTCCTCCTCACCCCGTTCGCGCATGTTGGCGGCACGGGTTGCCGACTCTGACAAACGAGTGCCCACGAAGGTCACCAGCTCACCAGGAGACTGCAGGGTGGAGAGCAGTTGCTTGAGCGCTTTCTGCTGCGGGCGCAGCTTCCAATCGACCGAGCAGCTTCGAGAGGCGCCAGCGAAAACCGGCAGTTTGCCGCGACCCAGGGTGGCATAAGCGAATGTCGAGGTCATCGAGGGCTGCACTTTGACCACCGTGATCGGCAATCCGTGCCTGGTGCAATACATCTCCAACTCAGTGATCATCGCCTCGGCATAGATGTCCATGCTTGGGTTTTCGGTGCCGGTATTAGCATTCGTCACGAATGCCGCCGGCACGTACAACCCGGCTTCGACACGGCGCCGGATGGCCTCCAGCATCAGTACCAGCACAACCGTACTGTCCTTACCGAACGAGGTCGCCGAGCTACATGTGAAGCCTTGATCGATGATCTGGTCGATGCGTGCAATGCAGGCTTCCGCCCGCGCAGCGATCCGGGCAAAGCGACCAGCACTGCCCTGGGCAGGAACTGCGTGGGTGTAGTCGGTTAGGGCGATCAGTTCGGGTACAAGCATCTGATTCATGTTGGCATCTCCAGGAGGAAGTAGGCTTCGTATCCTGGAGATGCTCAACACCAAGCATGAATGACGTCATCGACCGCCAGCCAACTGCCACATTCTAACAACGGTCCCAACCGCACGACTGGTATCAGCACTCGCTCGCCCGGGTTATCACCTAAATAACACTATGGCGTTCATGCGGGCTAAAGGACCGTACGCGCATCGGGGACAATCTTGAAGGACTGAAAGGCTAGCCTGGCTTTGAAGACAACGGCATCGGGGAAGTGCTGTTCAACCCTGCGTCGTACCGATTCGATCGGCACCTCGCATAATGGCCCTAGGATGACTTCTGTCAGTTGAATTTCATCCGCAACTGGCCAGAAATGAAGCGGACCGTCTGCAAGCGCAGTGTCCAACCTCACAAAGCTACGGTACTCCTGCTCATAGCGCCAACCCGCCGATTTGGTGCGCAGCAACTGTTGTTGGAGCTCCTCACTCAACTCATCTGGGGTGCCGGCTGGGCTGAGAGCGGCAAGGATGCGATCGTCCTGGTAGTTGACCTGCTGTACGAGGCTACGGCAGACGTCAAACCCTAAGCAGATACCGGTGTGCTTCTCTGCGTAGTGGCTCCACATTACGGGTTCTGACCAGTCCCCGGCGAAGCACAGTAAACCATGCTGTGAATGGCTTTTGTCTTTCCAATCCCGCACAACCTTTCGCGTCTTGTGTTCTTTGAAATTCGCAGCGAGCAGCTCAAATGGGTCATTCAAATCCGCGAAACGGGAAACCTTGAGTCGACGCTTCTCGATGTTGCTTAGAGCGTGTTTGGCGCTCGTGAGATTGTACAGGCGGATAGCGGTGCTGTCCGCGGGAGGACTACATGCAATTGAACTGCCCATGTCTGAATTGTAGCCAGCTGCAATCCATTCACGCCTGCGCATTTCATTCGTGGGCATCGGTATTTTCCATTCCAGCACTGGTGGATGTGACAGTTGTGGCAGACGCGAAGTTAATGGCTTCTACGGATTCTATTCGGAGTCTGACTCAAGCGCATCAGCGAGCTGCCTGAACGCATCCGCAAGGCGCCGCAGCTGGCCAATTTCGTCTGCCAAATCGCCATCCTGATAGCGGTATTCAAGCGTGCCTCCGAAAGGGCCGGTGCTAGGGTGGATCCCGCCGTAGCTCAACTGCTCATTGACGTGCTTTTCAGCCCGAATGATCCGCTCGCTCACATTCGTTTCTGTGGCCATGCTTCCCCTCGATTCAACAGAAAATTTCGTGCGCGCACGGTGAGTGGCTCATGCCCTCG
>NZ_BCBP01000074.1:0-32723 GCF_001753955.1 Pseudomonas sp. NBRC 111139 | reverse complement strand
ATGCGGTGGCGGGTGCGGCGGTGAATGACTGGGGGTATTGGGCGGCAGGTCCGGCCTATTCGCGGGTGAACCCGCTCCTACGACGGTGCGGGGCGACACCACCGGTTGATGTAGGAGCGGGCTTGCCCGCGAAGAGGCCCGCAGCCTCAACGCACCAGGCAAGGCCGTTTGTTATCGAAGCTCCAACCCGGAATCAGGAACTGCATCGCCACGCTGTCATCCCGCGCACCCAGCCCCATGTTGCGGTAGCACTCATGGGCCTTGGCCAGCTGGTCTTCATCCAGTTCCACGCCCAAACCCGGCCGCGCCGGCACTCGCACATGCCCGTCGACAATGCGCAGCGGCTCACGGGTCAGGCGCTGGCCATCCTGCCAGATCCAGTGGGTGTCGATCGCCGTGATTTCACCCGGCGCCGCAGCCGCCACCTGGGTGAACATCGCCAGCGAAATGTCGAAATGGTTATTGGAATGAGAACCCCAGGTCAGCCCCCAGTCGTTGCACATCTGCGCCACCCGTACCGAACCCTGCAAGGTCCAGAAGTGAGGGTCGGCCAGCGGAATGTCCACCGACTGCAACTGAATGGCATGGCCCATCTGTCGCCAGTCGGTAGCGATCATGTTGGTCGCAGTGGGCAGCCCGGTGGCGCGGCGGAACTCGGCCATCACCTCGCGGCCCGAGTAACCGTTCTCGGCGCCGCAGGGGTCTTCGGCGTAGGCCAGCACATTGTGCTTGTCGCGGCACAGGGCGATGGCCTCCTTCAACGACCACGCGCCATTGGGGTCGAGCGTGATGCGCGCTTCGGGGAAGCGTTCAGCCAGCGCTGTCACGGCCTCCATCTCTTCTTCACCACGCAGCACGCCGCCCTTGAGCTTGAAGTCGCTGAAGCCATAGCGCGCCTTGGCGGCCTCGGCCAGCCGCACCACTGCTTCCGGGGTCAGGGCCTTTTCGTGGCGCAAGCGGAACCAGTCGTCATCGCTGTCGGCTTCGTTGCGGTAGGCCAGGTCGGTCTGCTGGCGGTCGCCGATGTAGAACAGGTAGCCGAGCATCTTCACCGCATCACGTTGCTGCCCCTCGCCCAGCAATGCTGCCATCGGCACGTTCAGGTGTTGGCCGAGCAGGTCGAGCAATGCCGACTCGATGGCCGTCACCGCATGCACGGTGATGCGCAGGTCGAAGGTCTGCAGACCGCGGCCCGCCGAGTCGCGGTTGGCGAAGGTCTGGCGCATGGCATTGAGCACACGCTGATAATGGCCGATCGGCTGGCCGACCACCAGGCTGCGGGCGTCCTCCAGGGTCTGGCGAATCTTCTCGCCGCCGGGCACTTCGCCCAGGCCGGTATTGCCGGCGCTGTCGCGCAGCACCACCACGTTGCGGGTGAAGTACGGGCCATGGGCGCCACTGAGGTTGAGCAGCATGCTGTCATGGCCGGCCACGGGGACCACGCGCAGGTCGGTGACCACCGGGGTACTGGTGTGAAGGGTCTGCATATTCATGAGGGTTGTCTCGCAGTCATCAGTGGGTCTGGCCCAGGGCCGAAGGGGCCTTGAGGTCATCGGAAGGGACGCCCTTGGGGCGAATGCGTACGAAGAAGATGGCAATCGCCGCCAGCACCGAGGTCACCGCCAGGCCGTACAGCCCGCCCTGGATCGAGCCAGTCTGCTGCTCCAGCAAGCCGAAGGTGGTGGGGGCAACGAAGCCGCCGAGGTTGCCGACCGAGTTGATCAGGGCAATCACCGCCGCAGCGATGCGGGCGTCCAGGTAGCCTTGGGGGATTGGCCAGAACAGTGACGACGCTGACTTGAAGCCGATCGCGGCGAAGCACACGGCGACGAAGGCGAACACCGGCCCACCCGTGGTGGACATGAACATGCCTGTGGCAGCGACCAGCAGGGCGCCCGCCACCCACGCCTGCTGGAACTTCCAGCGAGCGGAACCGGCGGCGAAGGCGTACATGGCCAGGATCGAGATCAGCCAAGGGATCGAGTTGAAGAAACCGACCTGCATGTCACTGAGGTCGCCCATACGCTTGATGATGCTAGGCAGCCAGAAGGTCGCAGCGTAGATGGTCAGCTGGATACAGAAATAGATCAGGCAGAACAGCACGATCTGGCGGTCCTTGAGCAGGCTCCAGGCCGACGGCCTGACCGCGCCGATGGCCTCACGCGCTTGCTGCTCGCGGTCGATGGTGGCGACCAGCGCGTCCTGCTCGGCCTTGCTCAGCCACTTGGCGTCCTGCGGCTTGGAGTCGAGCCAGAAGAACACAAAGAAGCACAGCGCCACCGAGGCCATGCCTTCAATGAACAGCATCCACTGCCAACCATGCAGGCCCAGGCCCTGGATCTGCATCAACGCCCCGGCCAGCGGCCCGGAAATCAACGAAGCCAGCGCCGAGCCACTGAGGAAGATGGCAATGGCCTTGCCGCGCTCTGCCGCCGGCAGCCAACGGGTGAAGTAGTAGATCACGCCAGGAAAGAAGCCTGCTTCGGCCACCCCGAGCAGAAAACGCAACACGTAGAACTGGGTTTCGTTCTGCACGAAGGCCATGGCCGTGGCCACTAGCCCCCAGGTGAACATGATACGGGTCAGCCACAGCCGGGCACCGACCTTTTGCAGCAGCAT
Organism: Pseudomonas sp. NBRC 111139; assembly: GCF_001753955.1. Classification (NCBI taxonomy): domain Bacteria; kingdom Pseudomonadati; phylum Pseudomonadota; class Gammaproteobacteria; order Pseudomonadales; family Pseudomonadaceae; genus Pseudomonas; species Pseudomonas sp. NBRC 111139. Next base: position 30,104 of record NZ_BCBP01000074.1, on the reverse strand, counting down.
GTTCGAAGGTACTTCGAACAGCGCGTAACCGATGAAGAACAGCCCGGCACCAAAGCCAAAGGCCGCAGCGCTGATGCCCAGGTCGCTTTCCAGGTGCGGACGGACGAAGCCGATGTTGACGCGGTCGAGGTAGTTGACGATGAACATGATGACGAACAGCGGCAGGACGTGGCGCTTGACCTTGGCCACGGCACTGGCCAACACGTCGCCTTCATGCCGGGCAGACGGAGCGAGGGTGTCGTTCACTTGCGGATCTCCCACTAATTGTTTTTGTGCGGGTCGGGTTGTCTGACATGGCAGTGGGGAGGAGCTTATGCGCAGCGATGTTGTACGACAAGATCACAAACGTCGGCAAAACAGCAAAATACAAGCTGTCACAATGCCAATTTGATCAGAACATGCAAAAACACATCAACTACATGCTGAGTTGGATGCGCGAAAAATCGGCAAAAAATATTTCTATCGATTAACTTGTCGTACAAGCCAATCAAGAACCGGATCACACATGGAACCCGAACACGCGCGCAAACGCGGCCATAGCCGCGCCCATGACCTGGTTTCCAGCCTGACCCAGCAGATTCTGCTGGGCACCTTCAAACCAGGCGACAAACTGCCTTCGGAAAACACCTTGGTGCGCGAGCACGGGGTCAGCCGCACCGTGGTTCGCGAAGCCTTGTCGAAGCTGCAGGCCTCTGGGCTGGTGGAGCCGCGCCACGGGATCGGTACGTTCGTGATGGAGCGCCAGGCCCAGGCCGGGCTGCGCGTTGCGGCGGAGAGCGCGGCGAATGTGCGCGACCTGCTGGAGCTGCGTATTGGCCTTGAGGGCCAGGCTGCCGCGCTGGCCGCACTGCGCCGTGATGAGGGGCAACTGGCGCGCATGCGCCAGGCGCTGGATGACTATCAGGACCTGGCCGCTGCCGGCGACAGCTGCATCGAAGCCGACCGGCGCTTTCACCTGCTGATTGCCGAGGCCACCGGCAATCTGTATTTCACCGAGATGCTGCTGCAACTGGGTAACGGCCTGATACCGCGCAACCGCATGGCCCTGGCCGAGCGCGCGGGGGCCAAGCTGGCGCGGCAAGCGTACCTGGCCAACCTGGAGCATGAGGCGATCCTCAATGCCATCCGCCGACAAGACCCGGATGCCGCGCGGGCGGCAGTGTGCCTGCACCTGTCCAACAGCCGAGACCGGCTACTGCCGGACTGACTGTCAGGCAGTGCAAGGCCTCGGGCTAGATGCTACGAACAGAGAGGCATGCAGGGTGGCCGTTACAGCCAGCTACCCTGCCCTCACTTCACCAGGTCAGGCAGATCTTGCCGAAATGCCGGTTGCTCTCCTGGTAACGGAACGCCTCGACGATCTGTTCCAGTTCGAAATGCTTGTCCACCACCGGCCGCAGGCCGTTGGCATCGATCGCCCGCACCATCGCCTGCTGCTGCGCTCGGCTGCCAACCAGCACCCCTTGCAGCCGAATCTGCCGCACCAGCGCCTGCACCAGCGGCAACTGCCCGGCCACCCCGGTAAGGATGCCGATCAGCGAAACATGCCCGCCAATGCGCGCAGCTATCATCGACTGCTCCAGCGTCGCCGGGCCGCCCACTTCAATCACATGATCGACACCGCGGTTGCCAGTCAGCTCGCGCACCTTCTCCCCCCAGGCCGGGGTGCTCTTGTAGTTGATCAGGTGGTCGGCACCCAGGGCCTTCAGGCGCTCCAGCTTGGCATCGCTGGACGAGGTGGCGATCACGGTCGCGCCCGCCAGCTTGGCGAACTGCAGGGCGAAAATCGACACACCGCCGGTACCTTGCACCAGCACCGTGTCGCCGGGCTTGAGGTGATCATCGCTCATCAGCGCGCGCCAGGCGGTAAGGCCGGCGGTGGTCAGGGTGGCAGCCTCGGCATGGCTGAAACCCTGGGGTGCCAGGGTGAAGGCGGTGGCGCGGGCTGTCACCTGTTCACGGGCGTAGCCATCGATGCCGTCGCCGGGCACCCGGGCAAAGCCCTCGACATTGGCCTGGCCATCGAGCCAGTCGGGGAAGAACGTGCTGACCACATTGTCGCCGACCTGAAACTCAGTGACGCCTGCCCCCACCGCAACCACCTCGCCGGCGCCATCGGCCATGGGGATGCGTCGCTCGCTTGGCCCCCACATGCCGCTGACCACGGCGAAGTCGTGGTAGTTGAGGGAACTGGCGTGCAGGCCCACGGTAATCTCGCCGGCCTTGGGGGCCTGGGCCTCGCAGGTGCCGACCTGGACCTTGTCGTAGCCGCCGCCGGGTTGTACGTAGATGGCCTTGCTGCTCATGGGTGGGTCTCCGTATCAGAGCAAAGAATGGGGTTCAGCATAGACAGATCCGGCCCTTTCGCGGGCACGCCCGCCCCCACAGGGGCACCACAGGCCCCGAGACGTGCGCAATACCTGTGGGAGCGGGCATGCCCGCGAAGAGGCCCGCATGGCCAACACACGCATCAGCCCAGCATCACCTTCAACGCTCGGCAATCCGCCGCATGCCAATCCACCAGTTCCGGCCAGGGGTTGTCCGGCAGGTTCACCAGCACCGTGCGCGCCCCCGCCGCCCGCCCACAGTCCAGGTCAAAGCGGTAATCCCCCACCATCACCAGTTCGCTCGGCGTCACGCCCCAGGCGCTGGCAATCTTCAGCAGCCCATCCGGGCTCGGCTTGGGCGCAGCCTCGTCACGCCCGAGAATGTGTTCCACCGGGAAGCAGTCCGCCAGGCCGATGGCCTCCAGCGTTACATGCGCCAGCTCACGCGCATTGCGGGTCAGAATACCCAGCCGGCACCCGCGCCCGGCCAACTCGCGCACCAGCTCCACCGCCCCGGTGGCCGCCGTGGAGGCCGTTGCCAGGTCCCTTTCGTGCTCCAGCAACCAGGCATGCTTGGCCGCCGCTTCCGCCGCCGGCAAGGCCGCCAGGTGGGTGAGGATGTCGTGTTCGGCCGGGATGTCCAGCGCCACCCGAATGGCGGCGAAGTCGTGCACGGCCACGGTCAGGGTGCCGTCCATGTCGAACACCCAGTTGCGCACCTCGCCCAGGCTCATGCCCAGTCCTTGCGATGGCGAATCAGGCCTTCCTGGCTCGACGATGCCACCAGTTGCCCGGCCTGGTTGAAAATGCTGCCGCGGCAGAAGCCACGGGAATTACCGGCCCAGGGGCTATCGGTGGCGTACAGGAGCCACTGGTCGGCGCGCAGGTTGCCGTGAAACCACAGCGAATGGTCGAGGCTGGCGATCTGCATGTCGCGCTGCCACACCGATTTGCCATGGGGCAGCAACGCCGTGGTCAGCAGGCCGAAGTCCGAGGCGTAGGCCAGCATGTACTTGTGCAGGGCAGGCACGTCCGGCAGGTTGCCGTCGGCGCGGAACCAGGCGTATTTCACCGGGTCGCCCGGCTTGGGGTTGAACGGGTCGCGCTCGGTGACCGGGCGGATCTCGATCGGCTTGGCACACAGCACCTTGTCGCGAATGCGCTCGGGCAACTGGTCGGCCATGGCACGGGCCAGTTCGACTTCGGTAGGCAGGTTTTCCGGGCCGACCACGTCAGGCATCTGCGCCTGGTGCTCGAAGCCTTCCTCGTCGTACTGGAACGATGCACTGCAGGTGAAGATGGTCTGGCCTTTCTGGATCGCCGTCACCCGTCGTGTACTGAAGCTGCCGCCATCGCGCACGCGGTCTACCGAGTACACCACTGGAAGGCTGGCATCGCCCGGGCGCAGGAAGTAGCCGTGCAACGAATGCACATGGCGCGCGTCCTCGACTGTCTGGCTGGCAGCCGACAACGACTGGCCCAGCACTTGGCCACCGTAAAGCTGGCGGAAGCCCAGGTCCTGGCTACGTCCACGGAACAGGTTCTCCTCGATGGATTCGAGGCTCAACAGGTCGACCAGGTCGTCCAACACATGACTCATCGGCGGTTCTCCGTAGGAGCGAGCCTAGCTCGCGATGCGCCGCCCGAGCGGCGCTCGATTTCACAGGCGCTGAACGTGTTACGGCAAGCGCCTTCCAAGTAGGCAAATGATACAGCGTTTGTCATTCGCGCCGGGCATGGCAGTGCATTCAGGCGCGCAGGGTGCGCTCCCAGTGCGCGCGATCGATCCGGTACAGCACATGCGGGCGCAGCGGGTGGCCGATGGGCAGGCGGGGGTGTTCGAAGCTGCCGTGCAGGTCCTGCTGCATGCCGATGGCTTGCATCACCTTTTGCGACGGCAGGTTGCATTCGCTGGTGAACGACACGACCTCCTCCAGGCGCAATTGGGCGAAAGCACAACGCAGGCAGGTCCACGCCGCTTCGCTGGCAAAGCCCAGGCCCCAGTGACGGCGTGCCAGACGCCAGCCGATCTCCACCGCCGGGGCAAAAGGCGCGTCGAAGTTGACATTGAGCAACCCGGTCATGCCGATGAACGCGCCACTGTCCTTGCGCTCCAGGGCCCACAAACCAAAACCGTATTCATTGAAATGCCCACGCACGCGGCCGATCAACGCAGCCGCCTCAACGCGCGTCAGCGGCGCCGGAAAGTAGCGCATCACCTGTGGGTCGGCGCACAGTGCGGCGAACTCGCGCAAGTCATCGTCATGCCATTGGCGCAGCACCAGCCGTGCGCTTTCCAGTTCGAGGATGGGGGTCATCGGGCCTGCTCCGGTTTACCGCCTTGCAGTTTACAGCGTAGGCGCGGGCGCGGGTTTCACCTAGCCGGCAGCCGCCAAATGCAATTTTCACACGCCCTTCACCGGCCCCCGACAGGCCGCTTGGCAGGATGCCGCCATCCACCACCGCGCCAGCCGCGGCACTGCCAACGGAGCAACGCATGCTATCGAGCAACACCCTGGGGCACCCCGCCATTCATGCCCGGCGCAAGCGACGCCTGACTCGCAAAGCCGTCGGAGCCGCCCTGGGCCTGTGCATGGTCGTGGCGGCGTTGACCACCTGGCTGGCGACGAGGACGCATATCGTGGACCTTGGCAACGAGCAACAACTGACTGACAGTGGCCTGCTGCAGGACTGGGCCGACGGTGCGGTGATCGTGATGATCCGCCACGCCGAACGCTGCGACAGCGCCCCCGGCCCCTGCCTGGACGACCCCACGGGGATCACCCTGAGCGGCAGCCAGGCCGCTGCCCGCGTGGGCCAAGGGCTGCACCAGCTGGGCCTGAACAAAGCCGACCTGCTCAGCAGCCCGAAACTGCGCACCCGGCAAACCGCACACTTCATACTAGGTCAGGCGGTGGCCAGCGAGGACTGGCTCGAAAGCTGCGACAGCCAGTTCGCCAACGAAGCGCTTGCACACAAACGCGCGGGCCACAACCTGGTGCTGGTGACTCACAACGGCTGCATCGACCACTTTGCCCGCCAGCAGCACGTTGCCGGCGGCGAACGTCAAAGCAACTATGCCAGCGCCCTGTTCGTATCGGTGGATGGCAATGGCAAGGCACGCATCCTGGGGCGCTTGAACGAACCGGACTGGCAACGCGTATTGGCCAGCACAGGAAAATAGCCTATGTGGGAGCGGCCTTGTGTCGCGATTGGGCTGCGCAGCAGCCCCAAAATTTCAGCGCAGATGCACACATTGCTGGGGCTGCTGCGCAGCCCAATCGCGACACAAGGCCGCTCCCACAAAGGGCCGGTACCGGCGCAAGAAACAGGTACTCCCATTGCAGTCACCCGTCATGGCAAGATCAGCACTGGCCCTGATTGCGACCCCATCCATGCCGTTGCCGTTGATCTACCACGAAGATTACAGCCCGGAGTTCCCCGCTGAACACCGCTTCCCGATGGACAAGTTCCGCCTGCTGCACGACCACCTGGTCGGCAGCGGGCTGACCACCGACCAGGCCCTGCTGCGCCCGGACATCTGCCCCAACGACATCCTCGCCCTGGCCCATGACCGCAGCTACATCGCGCGCTACATGAACGGCGAGCTGTCGCGCGAGGACCAGCGCCGCCTCGGCCTGCCCTGGAGCGAGGCCCTGGCCCGGCGTACCGTGCGCGCCGTCGGCGGCTCACTGCTGACTGCCGAGATGGCACTGCAGCACGGCATCGCCTGCCACCTCGCCGGTGGCACCCACCACGCCCATTACGACCACCCCGCCGGCTTCTGCATTTTCAACGACCTGGCGGTCATCAGCCGCTACCTGCTGGAAGCAGGCCGGGTACACCGGGTGCTGATCTTCGACTGCGACGTGCACCAGGGTGACGGCACCGCGCGCATCCTGCACGACACGCCCGAGGCCATCACCGTGTCGCTGCACTGCGAGCAGAACTTCCCCGCCCGCAAGGCACAAAGCGACTGGGACATCCCCCTGCCCCGAGGCATGGGCGACACTGCCTACCTGAAGGTGGTGGACGACGCCCTCAACTACCTGTTGCCGCTTTATCAACCCGACCTGGTGCTGTATGACGCCGGTGTCGATGTGCACAAGGACGACGCCCTGGGCTACCTGCAGCTGACCGACGCAGGCGTTGCCGCCCGTGACGAAGCCGTGCTGCGCCACTGCCTGGGCCGCGATATCCCGGTGATGGGCGTGATCGGCGGAGGCTACAGCAAGGACCGCACAGCCTTGGCCAGACGCCACGGCATCCTTCACCACAGCGCGGCACGTGTCATAGGTTGTTCACAATGACTGTGGAACCGCTTGTGGATAACCTGCGCGAAAGGCGCTGTAGCCCTTTACTGGCAAGGCCTGTATAACACTGGCTATTTTTTGATCAGTGCTTCCATGGGCAGCGCTGCGGTAGAATGCGCCTCTTTTCCACAGCCTGCTGCCCACCATGCCCGATCTGACCCCCGCATCCCCTCCCCCCGCTGTCGTCATCGGTGGCGGCCCCGCCGGCCTGATGGCTGCCGAAGCACTGGCCAAGGCAGGCCTGGCGGTCGAGGTGTTCGATGCCATGCCTTCAGTGGGCCGCAAGTTCCTGCTGGCGGGCGTCGGCGGCATGAACATCACCCATTCCGAGCCCTACCCGGCGTTCGTAGCACGCTATGCCGAACGCCAAGGCGAAATCGAGGCCCTGCTACGCGACTTCGATGCTGACGCGTTGCGCCAGTGGATTCATGGTTTGGGCATCGAAACCTTCGTCGGCACCTCGGGCCGGGTGTTCCCCACCGACATGAAAGCCGCACCGTTGCTGCGTGCCTGGCTCAAGCGCCTGCGCGACAACGGGGTAGTTATCCACACCCGCCATCGCTGGTTGGGCTGGAACACCGATGGCAGCTTGCGAGTTGCTTATCCACAGGGCGAACGGCAGGTGAAAGCCTCGGTCGTGGTGCTGGCGCTGGGTGGCGCCAGCTGGGCGCGCTTGGGTTCTGACGGCAGCTGGCAACCGCTGCTGGCAGAACGGGCTGTGGATATCTCGCCTTTGCAGCCGAGCAACTGCGGTTTTGAAGTAGAGGGCTGGAGCGCGCTGCTCAAGGACAAGTTCGCGGGCGCACCGCTGAAGAACATCGCCCTCAGCGTCCCGGGCAGCGCACCGCGCAAGGGCGAGTTCATCCTCACCGCTCAAGGCGTGGAAGGCAGCCTGGTGTACGCCTGGTCGGCACCGGTACGCGAGGCCATCCACCGTGAAGGCCGCGGGGTGTTGTTGCTCGACCTGCTGCCGGACAAGCCTGTGGACAAGATTGCCCAGGCATTGGCCAAACCACGCGGTTCACGCTCCATGGCCAAGCACCTGCACAGCCAGCTGGGGATTGATGGGGTCAAGGCCGCACTGCTGCGCGAACTGACCGATCAGGCGACCTTTGCCGACGTTGATGCTTTGGCCCGGGCCATCAAGGCATTGCCTATCACCCTGGTACGCACGCGGCCGCTGGATGAAGCGATCAGCAGTGCCGGCGGGGTCCGCTTCGAGGGGCTGGATGAGGGGTTGATGGTCAAGGCCGTGCCGGGGGTGTTCTGTGCCGGCGAGATGCTGGACTGGGAGGCGCCGACCGGGGGTTATCTGCTCACGGCGTGCTTTGCCAGCGGCTTGCGCGCCGGGCGGGCAGCGGCGGACTGGGTGCGGGCTTCCTGACAGCTTGCCAGGGCTGCTTCCACAAGTACTGCGTCAATCCAGATTGCGCAGCCCATGTGGGAGCAACTGTCTTGCTCAATTTCTGAAAGCTGGCGCGATCCGTGTGGGAGCGGCCTTGCGTCGCGAATGGGCCGCAAAGCGGCCCCAAAACCTCAAGGCTTGCGCTTGCGCGGCCCACCATTGAAGCTCGGCACCTTGCGTACAGCCTTCACCGCCGGTTCCGCACTGCCGGCTTCACTGCTGTCCATCCAGCGCCCCAGCCCGCGCTTGGCGCTGTTTTCTTTCGGCTTCTTGGGTTTCTTCGGTTTCTTGATAACCTGCCCACTGGCATCGGTCATCGGCACCCGGTGCTCGGGGATGAAATCCGGCTCTTCATGACGCGGCAGGGTTTGCCGGGTCAGCACCTCGATAGCCGCCAGCAGTTGCACTTCATCCGCACACACCAGCGAAATCGCCTCGCCCTTGTTGCCCGCCCGCCCGGTACGCCCGATGCGGTGCACGTAGTCTTCGGCAACGATCGGCAGGTCAAGGTTGACGACCAGCGGCAAGTCATCGATATCCAGGCCACGGGCCGCCACATCGGTCGCCACCAGCACTTGCACCTCACGGGCCTTGAAGCTGTCCAGCGCACGCTGGCGGGTCGCCTGTGGGCGGTCACCGTGGATGCCGTCGGCATTCACGCCTTCGGCCAGCAAGCGCTCCACCAGCTGATCGACGCCATTGCGGGTCTTGGCGAACACCAGCACCTGCTTCCAGCGCTGCTTGCGCAGCAGGTGGCAGAACAGGTCGGCCTTACGCTTCTTGTCCACAGGCACCAGCCACTGCTTGACGCTGGTGGCCGTGGCGTTGCGCGGGCTCACTTCGATACTGAGCGGGTCATTCAGCGCCAGCCCCGCCAGCATGCGAATCTGATCGGAGAAGGTGGCGGAAAACAGCAGCGTCTGGCGCTTGCGCGGCAGTGCCGCATACACCGACTGCAGCTCTTCGGCAAAGCCCAGGTCAAGCATGCGGTCGGCTTCATCCAGCACCAGGGTCTGCACCTGGTTGAACTTCACGGCGTTCTGCCGGAACAGGTCGAGCAAGCGGCCAGGGGTAGCCACCAGCAGGTCGACACCCCGGCGCAGGCGCATCATCTGTGGGTTGATACTGACCCCGCCATACACCGCGTAAGTACTCAGCGGCAGGTTCTCGGCGTATTCGCGCACGTTGTTGTGCACCTGCTCGGCCAGCTCGCGAGTGGGTACCAGCACCAAGGCGCGGATCGAGTTGCTGGCCACCTTCTCGCCCTCCAGCGCCAGGCGCTGCAGCACAGGCAGGGCAAAGCCTGCGGTCTTGCCGGTACCGGTCTGGGCTGCGGCCATCAGGTCGCGGCCGGCCAGCACGGCGGGGATGGCTTTGGCCTGCACCGGGGTCGGGGTGGTGTAGTCCAGTTGCTGCAGCGTGCGCAGCAGCGGTTCGATCAGGCCGAGTTTGGCGAAATTCATGGCAATACCGTCAGGGGGTTCAGCGAAGGCGGCAAGTTTACCGCATCGCCCCTGCCTACTTGCAGATTTCACCTTTCAACGGTTGCACAGGTTCAGGCGCCTTGCGCCACTGCGGCAGGCCGATCAGCACCACCGCGCCGATGATCACTGCCATCGCCACACACTCTTCAGCGCCAATCTGCTCACCGGCAAAGACGATCCCCAGCAGCACCGCCACCGCCGGGTTGACGTAGGCGTAGCTGGTGGCCGCTGCCGGGCGCACGTGCTTGAGCAGGTACATGTAGGCACTGAACGCCAGGATCGAACCGAAGAACACCAGGTAGGCCAGCGCCCCCCAGCCAGCGGCGGTCGGCAGCTGTGTCATGCGTTCGCCCGATAGCACACTGCCCAGCAACAGCACCGCACCCCCGACCAGCATTTCCGCTGCGCTGGCCATCGGCCCCTGGGGCAGCGGCAAGGTCTTGCTCCACACCGAGCCGAACGCCCAGGACGCTGCCGCGAAGATGATCAGCGCCGCACCTATCGGGCTTGCCTGCAGGTTGGAGCCCAGGTTCAGCAGGCCGATGCCCACCAGCCCAAGGGCTATCCCCGCCCATTCCAGCTTCGAATTGCGGTGCCCGAACAACAGGCCGAACAGCAAGGTGAACAGCGGCACCGTCGCCACCGCCAAAGCCGCCACGCCCGAAGCCACGCCGGCATGCTCGGCCACGGTCACCCCGCCGTTGCCACAGCTGAGCAACAAGAAACCGATCGCCCCTGCCGCCCGCCATTGTGGCCAGGTAGGTGCCGGCACGCCGCGCCAACGCAGGAAGCCGTACAGCAGGCCACCGGCGATCAGGAAGCGCACACCGGCCATGAGCATCGGAGGCCAGCTCTCGACGCCGATGCGAATGAACAGGTAAGTAGAACCCCAGACCAGATACAGGGCCAGGAAGGCGCCAATCAGCAGCAGCGGGAAACGACGGGAGGCAGGCATGGGGAAAACTCGAAATCCGTTTACGGGTGCCTCAGTTTAACGGCCTGCCTGGGTGAAGGGACGTTACAGAACGGGTGCAAATGAGCGGCACAATTCTGGTGCGTTCGACGTAGGCGACACTCCCCCAGACGTTCACTGGCTAATCCCTGCAGTACTTGGCCAGCGCTTCGCGCACTTTCGCAGCCGGGGTCTTCTGCAGCCGGCAAAGCAGCTCGTGCGACAGTTGCTGAACCCCGTGGTCCTGGTGCAACACACCCGCCAGATGCTGCAGCAGGTTGGCGGCCATTTCGGCATCGGCCATGGCCCGGTGCGCGGTCCCCGTGTCTGGCAACCCAGCCCAGCGTGTCAAAGTGCCCAGCTTGTGGTTCGGCGCGGCGGGCAGCAGGCGCCGTGACAGCAACAGGGAACACGCGAAGGGCTGGCTGCGGCTGCGGCCAATACGGCTCAGCTCGTAATCCCAGAACTTCTGGTCGAAAGCAGCGTTGTGCGCCAACAATGGGGTGCCACCGACGAACTCGGCCACCTCGTTCATCACTTTCTCCACCGGCGGCGCACTGCGCAGCATGGCGGTGGTGATGCCGGTCAGCCCTGCGACGAAAGCCGGCACCGGCACGCCTGCATTCATCAGACTCTGGTAGCGCTCGACAATGCGCCCACCCTCGAGCATTACCACCGCCACCTCGGTGGCACGGCAGCCGGTACCGGGGGAAATGCCGGTGGTTTCAAAGTCGATGACAGCGATACGTTCCATGAAAAGACCTTAGTGTTTGAGCAACAGCGCGCCTTCGATGGGCACGTAGCGGGTGGCAGCACGGATCAGTGACAACGCCGTCAGCCCCGGCACGCCATACACCACCGCTTCGGCGCCATGGCGCTGGATTACCCGCTCCAGCAGCAGGTCGAAGTCACCGTCACCGGAGGCCAGCACCACTTGGTCGACCCGGCTGGCCGCGTCGATCACATCCAGGGTAATGCCCACATCCCAGTCACCTTTGGCCGAGCCATCGCTGCGCTGGATGAACGGTTTGAGGCGCACCTCGAAACCGAGGTTGCGCAAGATCTGCTGGAACTGCTGTTGTTTGCTGTCGCCACGGTCGATGGCATAGGCCACCGCCTCGACGATCTGGCCTTCGCGGCTGACATCGGCCCACAGGGCGGTGTAGTTGAAATGGCAGCCGTGGGCCTGGCGCACGGTGTAGTAGAGGTTCTGCACATCGGCGAACAGCGCGATCTTTTTCACCTGGGAACCTCATTTTTGGCCTGGAGTGCTGGGGGGCTGCTGCGCAGACCTTCGCGGACACGCCCGCTCCCACAGGTATCGCGCGTACACCTGTGGGAGCGGGCGTGCCCGCGAAGGGGCGCAAAGCGCCCCCGGAAATGCCAGCAGTATGCCAGACCTGTCAGACGTAAGAATCGTCGTCCGAGAAGAACCCACCGTCATCGCTGCCAAAACCACCGTCGGCGTATCCGCCCTGGTCACTGCCCCAGCCACCGTTGTCAGCCACTTGCTGCTGCCCGCCCTGGTCGTTCCAGCCGCCACTGTCGCTGGCTGGCGCCGGCTCTTCCTTGATGACCTCGACCACTTCTTCCGGTTGCGAGTTGTGGTTGAACAGGCTGCTGATACCCTGCGCCAGCAGCACACCACCGGCCACACCGGCGGCGGTCTGCATAGCCCCGCCAAGGAAGCTGCTGGCCCCGCTGCGCGCAGGCGCGGCGCCATAGCCAGGCTGCGGCGCCTGAGGTTGGCCAAAACCAGGGGCCGACGGCTCGCGCCAGCCACCACCGGACGCTACAGGGGGCGCCGAAGGGCGCTGTGGCTGCACCGCCGGCGCTGCGTTGCGCCCACCCGAACCAAAGATGCTGGACAAGAAACCACCCCCGCCATTGCTCGGCGCACTGCTGGTGGCTTGTGCCGCCTGAGCCTGGGCACGGGCCTGCTGCAGCTCGGCTTCCAGCTGCTTGTTCTGTTCGTCGAGGCGCTTGATTGCGGCCTCCTGCACCAAAATCGCCTGGGCCATGTAGTAAGGCGCCGCCGGTTGCTGACGCACGTGCTGCTCGATGCACGCCTGGGCTTGCGCGTCACGCGGCTGGCTCGGGTCTTCGGCTTGCTTGAGGCGGCCGAACAGGCCGTCAATCAGGGTTTGTTCTTCAGTGTTCATGGGGCGACCTCGTGGGGTAGCGGGACATCGGACAGCGTCAAAGATGGGGCGTACAGGCGCGGGATTCAATCACTGCTGCGGTGAAACTTTTTTCAGCAAGTGACAGCCCCAGGCCTGCTTTGGGCTAAAGTTAGGCCCCTGTTTTTACTGCCATGCGATGTTGACTGATGAATCCGCTGAGCGTTTTGCGCGACTCCTTGTACTTCTTCCGCCGTCACCTGCCAAACATCCTGCAGCTGTGCCTGCCGCTGGTGGTGGTGGAAGCCCTGGTCACCCAATTGCTGTACCGGCAGCTGGGCGACCAGGCATCACCGGCCTACGGCATGCTGGTCAGCCTGTTGTTCTACCCGCTGTACAGCGCAGCCCTGATCCTGTACCTGGACACGCGCAGCAACGGCCAGGAAATCGCCAAGCGCGACCTGTTCGCCCGCGCCCTGCAGCTGTGGCCGCAACTGGCCCTGCTGATCCTGATCAGCTCGCTACTGATCATGGCCGGCCTTGCGCTGTTCATCTTCCCGGGGGTGTGGATCATGATCAACCTGGTGTTCGCCGAGTACCTGCTGGTGCTGCGCGGCCGGCCGGTGGTACAGGCGATGCGCGACAGCGCAAGCATGACCACCGGGCATTTCATGCGCATCATGGTCTGCGTGGTAGGCGTGCTGGCGCCGATCTGGCTGATCGACGGGCTGCTGCTGATGGCCTTCCCCGAGCCATCACCCGGGATGGAACTGGCCATGGACAGCCTCAGCGGCTTCCTGCAACTGTTCAGCACCGTGGTGCTGTATCGCCTGTTCATGTTGCTGGAAGGCGAAGCCAGCACCTGAGGCCACCGGGGAATGTTTTCGGCCTGCCGGTCTGCCCAGCCTTGGCGCCAGAGTGCACATCCTCAATGCTGTTCTAGGAGTGCACCATGAACGAAACCATTCAGGCCAGGTACGCCAGGTCTTTTCGCGGCAAGCTGTACATGCGCGCCGTCGACCGGGACATCCCACTACGCCTCAGCCGCAGTTCAGACAAGTTCAGCTGGGGCATTACCCCAGAGGATGACTGGTTGCAGGCGGGGGGAAGGCAGGACTCGCCGGTGATGGACTTTCATTACCACTCGCGGACCAACGATCGCCTGCACTACCGCATCAGCATGCCTGGGCGCCCGGAGACCAAGAAACTAGGGGTCAGCCGCAATGGTTATCTGGGCTTTTACTGGCATGCAGACGTTAGCGAATACTGGAAAATCGAGCCGCTGGCGCTGACAGATGAAGGCCTTGTCTGCCATCTGCGCGACCAGCGGGGCTACAGGGTCGGCGCCCTCACGGATACGCCGCACAGGAGTGGGGAGTGGGTAGCCTTGCTCAACGTCGAGGAAGGCGAAGTGATCACTTTCCTATTGAGGCAAGCAGATCAAGCTTCACTGGCGGGTGCAATACGATGAATGGCACGACCACTGATACGTCGTGCCCAGCACATGATTTTTTCGGCCTGCCGCACTCGGTGTTGTGCATCAGCGCCCTCTCGGCTTGGCCCGCGCCGTAGCCTCGGCCACCAGAGGGTCGTCCGGCCAGTAATGCTTCGGATAGCGCCCTTTCAGGTCTTTCTTCACCTCGGCATAGGTCGTGCGCCAGAAGCTGGCCAGGTCCTGGGTCACCTGCACCGGCCGACGTGCCGGTGACAGCAGGTGCAGCTTGACCTGCTGCCGGCCGTTGGCGATGCGCGGGGTATCGGCAAGGCCGAACAGTTCTTGCAGACGCACGGCGAGAATCGGCGGGGTTTCGCTGTAATCCAGGCGGATGTTCGAGCCGGACGGCACGGCCAGATGCGCCGGGGCCTGTTCTTCCAGGCGTTGCGGCAGCGGCCAGGGCAGCAGGTTGCGCAGCATCGACGGCAAGTCCAGCGCGGCAAAGTGGCTGAGGCGCGATACTTTGCTCAGGTAAGGCTGTAACCAGTCTTCCAGGCTGGCCAGCAGGGCTTCGTCCCCCAGGTCAGGCCATTCGCTGTGGCCATCCTTCTGCAGGTCGAGCTGACGCAACAGCGCCACACGTGCCTGCCATTGCCGCAGTTCCGGCGTCCAGGTCAGCAGGTTCAAACCTTTGCGCCGGACCAGGCCAAGCAGCGCTCGGGCCCGGGCTTCATCATCCAGCCCGGGCAGCGGCTCGCGGCTGAGGACCAGTTCGCCAACCTTCACCTGGCGCTCGGCGCGCAACACCTGCTCGCGCTCGTCCCAATCAAGGATATCGACCCGCTCGACCTGTTCGGCCAGCACACCCTCGAGCAACGCCGGATCGAATTCGGCGGCCAGATAGATCCGCTCCTCACGCTGCCCCTGGCGGCTACCCAGGTCGGCGATCACCAGCCATGGGCACTTCATCAATGCATCGACTTCGCCAAACAGGGCCGCACGGCCGTTGGCGAGCCGATACTCCGCCCCGCCCGCCCGGCGCTGCTGGGCGACCCGGTCAGGGTAGGCCAGCGCCAACAGGGCGCCCAGCCAGCGCGGGTGGTCCGGGTCGGCAACCGGTGCACCGACCTTGCCACGCAACAGGCCACGGTATTGCCGGGACAGCTGACGAGCACGCTGCACACCCCCCTGGCCGCCACGCGCAGCCTTGCTCTCACCGCTGACCAGCGCAAGCCGGCTGTGCAAGTCGGCACCACCGCCACGCTGGATGTCCCGCTCCCCCAGCAGTGCAGCCACATCGCAGGCCATCTGTGCCAGGCCCAGGTCCTGACCCCGCAGCAACAAGTGCGCGATGCGTGGGTGAGCCGGCAGTTCGGCCATGGCCTGGCCATGTTCGCTGAGGGTGTCGCGGCTGCCCGGCCGGAAGGCGCTGAGTCGCGCCAACAGGTCCTGGGCCTGGGCGAACGCTGCAGCCGGTGGCTGATCGAGCCAGCGCAACTGCTCGGGGGTTACACCCCAGCGCGCCAGCTGCAGGGCCAGCCCGGCCAGGTCGGCCTGGAGAATCTCGGCACTGCCATGGGCGGCCAGCTGGTCATGCTGGGCCTCGGACCAAAGGCGGTAGCACACGCCGGGCTCCAGGCGGCCGGCACGCCCAGCGCGCTGGGTGGCACTGGCGCGGGAAATGCGCTGGGTGTCCAGGCGGGTCATGCCGCTGCCGGGGTCGAAGCGCGGCACCCGGGCCAGGCCTGCGTCGATCACCACGCGCACGCCATCGATGGTCAGGCTGGTCTCAGCGATGTTGGTGGCCAGCACCACCTTGCGCAGGCCCTTGGCCGGCGGGTCGATAGCGGCGCGCTGGGCATTGAGGTCGAGTTCGCCATGCAGCGGGCACAGCAGAATATCGGGTCGCGCCCCCAGGGCGTCCTGAAGGCTTTGGTGAACCCGGCGGATCTCGGCTTGCCCAGGCAGGAACACCAGCACGCTGCCGGCCTGGTCAGCCAGCGCATGCAACACGCTGTCCACCACCCGTGGCTCGATGAACTCGCCTGGCTGGAACGGCCGCCCCCAGCGGATATCCACCGGATGCATGCGCCCTTCGCTGCTAACCACCGGGGCGTCGTCCAACAGCCGCGACAGGCGCTCACCTTCCAGCGTCGCCGACATCAGCAGAATCTTCAGGGGCGGGTCGTCACGCAGCAACTCGCGGCCGTTAAGGCTCAGCGCAAGCGCGAGATCGGCATCCAGGCTGCGTTCGTGATATTCGTCGAAAATCAGCAGGCCCACCCCTTCCAGCGCCGGGTCGGCTTGCAGGCGGCGTGTGAGGATGCCTTCGGTCACCACTTCAATACGGGTTTTCGGGCCGACCTTGCTGTCCAGACGGATGCGGTAACCCACCGTTTCCCCAACCTGCTCGCCCAGCTCACTGGCCAGCCGTTCGGCCGCTGCCCGCGCAGCCAGGCGCCGTGGCTCGAGCATGAGGATGCTCTGCCCGGCCAGCCACGGTTCGTGCAGCAGCGCCAGTGGCACGCGGGTGGTCTTGCCAGCGCCAGGCGGCGCTTCAAGCACCACTTCGTCACGGTTTTCCAGAGCCTGGCGCAGGGCGGGCAAGGCAGCATCAATGGGTAATGAAATCATGGTGGTCCTCGAACAGTCTCGCGAGTATAACGGCGAACCCAGCCTGCTCTATCATGGTCTTAGCATCAGGCGCAGGCGCTTCGCTTGCCCTGCTGAACACTTTTCGGAGATTTACATGCGTATCTCGACCCGCGTCATCGGTGGCGCCCTCATCGCCACCCTGCTGACCCAACTGACGGCCTGCGGCACCATTTTCTACCCGGACCGGCGCGGCCAAATCGGCGGCAAGATCGACCCTGTGGTTGCCGCCATGGATGCCATTGGCATCCTGTTCTATGTAATCCCGGGGCTGATTGCCTTCGGTATCGACTTTGCCACCGGCGCCATCTACTACCCAGGTGGCCGCACTGCCCAGGTTGACCCGGCCAAACTGCAAGAAGCCGTCAGCCCGGATGGCAAGGTCGACAACCTGAAGCTGCAAGCCATTCTGGAAAGCGAACTGGGCCAGCGCCTGCCGCTGAACGACCCACGGCTGATCCAGCACCGCGGCAGCATCGAACAACTGGCCAGTATGGGCCTGGTTCCGGCAGCCTGAGCCACACGGACACTGACCACGGATGATCACTACTCCGGCTGAACACCAGCGCCTGCTCCGCCTGGCCACGCGCGCGTCATTGGCGGTGGCCAGCATCTTGGTGCTGAGCAAGGCGCTGGCCTGGTGGCTGAGCGGTTCGGTGAGCCTGCTGGCCGGGCTGACTGACTCGGCACTGGACGCAGTGGCCTCGTTCCTCAACCTGCTGGCGGTGCACTACGCCCTGCGCCCGGCAGACGACGATCACCGGTTCGGCCATGGCAAGGCCGAGGCCTTGGCCGGTATGGCGCAGGCGCTGTTCATCGGTGGCAGTGCGGTGCTGATCGGGGTGCAGGCGGTCGAGCGCCTGTCCACCCCGCAACCGCTGGGTGATACCTCAATCGGAATCGCGGTGATGCTGCTGTCGCTGGTGCTGACGGTCGCCCTGCTGGCGCTGCAGTACAAGGTCATCCGGCTCACCGGCTCTACTGCGGTACGGGCAGATTCCCTGCACTACCGTTCTGACTTGTTGCTCAACGGCAGCATTCTGCTGGCCCTGTTGCTGGCGCGTTTTGGCTGGCCGCAGCTGGATGCGCTGTTCGGCCTTGGCATCGCCTTTTACATCCTCTGGAGCGCGCTGCAAATTGCCCGCGAAAGTACGGCGATCCTGATGGACAAAGCGTTACCCGGCGACGTTGGCGAGGACATGGCCGCGCTGGTGCTGGCCGTTGCAGGCGTGAAAGGCGTGCATGACCTGCGCACGCGCGTGTCGGGCAACCAGTGGTTTGTGCAACTGCACCTGGAGCTGCCGGGGCAACTGCCGCTGCATGAGGCGCACAGCTTGTGCGTGGAGGCCTCGCGGGTGATCCGCCAGCGTTACCCACAGGCGGACGTGATGGTGCACGCCGACCCGGTATGAGGTAATTAATCCCTACCCCTGCAGGGTTCAGTTGATGCTGTAACCCCGACCACTGAAACAGGCCCCCAGCGCACGCTGGTAGTGGCTGAGCACAGTGGCCGCCGGTGCGTACGTCGCCGTCGCCGGGTCGAAGCCTGACTGGCTCACCGCCCAGCGATGGCACTGGTAGCGGTCCTGCTCCTGCTGCTCCTGACCCTGGCCATACATCGGATAGGCCACCACGTCATACCCACCATTTGCCGGGGCCACCGGCACGGGCGACGGCACGCCGACCGGCGGATTGACCACCACATATTCCTGGCTGTCTGCCAGGTACTGGTAATAGGTATCGGCCACCAGAAAGAACAGCGCGCCCCCCAACCACACTTCCCGCGCATACGGCGGCAGGTAATTGACCCGCACGCCGTACGGCGGGGTCACCACGATGTAACTGCCCCCGTGCGGGCGGTACCAGTAACCCCCCGAGTAGAAATAATCAGCCCCCCGGTAGGGTACTTTCCAGTAGCGGTCAGAAAAATGGTCCACCGTGTGCCCCGGGCGATACTGCGGCCCAGGCCCCCAGCCATTGCCGTGGCCATCCGGGCGCCCGTGCCAGTCGCCACCGGGCCGTTGCCCCGGGCCACCGGTTTGCCAGTGGTGATCTTCACCGTGGCGGCGGGGGATGTCCTGGTAATACCCCTGGCGCGGCGTTTGGGTCTGGCGCACTTCGTCGCGCGAGTTGAGCGAGCGCCCCGGTCCACCCTCACCTTGCACCTGCTGGCCACGTTCACCGTGCCCCTCGCCGGGCCCTTCAGCCAAGGCCCCAAGGCTGATGCTCAAACCCAGTAAACCAACACCTGCCAACTGCCAGATGCGCGACGTCATGGTGTTCCTCTCGGTAGAAAAAACTGCAACCAACGCCAGTCTACCGTGCCCACCACACAGGCCAATTAAAATTCCCGACATGAAAAAAGGGAGGCCACAGGGCCTCCCTTCAGGAATTGTCGTCCGTGCTCGGCACTTGTGGCGCCGGCTCACCTCACACCGTCTTCTGGAAGGTGTGTAGCCCGGGGGCCTGCAGATCCTGTTGGATGGCTGGCCGCAACCGCCCGCCTAGGGCGCGTCGCCGTGGACTGATGTCCGGGCAGTGATTCTGGTGATAAAGATACCGGACGGGTTGCGACAGAGGATTGCGAAGATTGCTCAGATAAATAGCACTTGCGCAATTTTTCACCCTGGATTGATAATTCGCAGCAATCCGAACAGAAAAGGCAAATGCCATGAGCAAACTTGACCGCTACGACCTGAGCATCCTCGCCGAATTGCAGCGCGATGCGCGCATTTCCAACCAGGAATTGGCCGAACGCATCGGCCTGTCGCCATCGCCATGCTCGCGTCGGGTCAAGCAACTGGAGGATGACGGCTACATTTCGCGCCAGGTGGCCCTGCTCGACCGCAAGAAGCTGGGCCTGAGCCTGACCGCCTATGTATTGATAGGCATGGACCGCCACACCCCGGAACGCTTTGAAACATTCGAGGCCGCCATCCGCAACCTGCCACAGGTGCTCGAATGCAGCCTGGTCACCGGCATGGATGCCGACTATCAGTTGAAAGTGGTGGTGCCGGACATGGACCACTACCAGAAACTGCTTCTAGGCAGCCTGACGCGTATCGAAGGCGTCACCAGCGTGCGATCGAGCTTCGTGCTCAACCAGGTGTTGGCCAGCACCGAGCTGCCATTGACCCACCTGCGTTAAATGCTCACGCCAGCCGGCGTATAATCGGACGTTCAACCCGCCTGGAGAACATCGATGGATCCCGCCGTATTCGAAGAATGGATGATGATCATCCTGGTCACCGTGTTGATCGGGTTCATGGGCTTCATCGTCTGGGACCTGGCGAAAAAGTCCAAGGCAGGCAAGTTCGGCACGCTGATCCTGTTCTTCGTGCTGGGCCTGGGAGTGCTGGCCTTCATCATCAAAAGCGTGGTGGTGGGGTTTCTGGAAGGCGTATAAAACATTTCAGGGCCATTCGCGGGCGTGCCCGCTCCCCCAAGATTTGGCGCTGCCCTCAAGTACTGCGCCGTCCCTGTGGGAGCGGGCGTGCCCGCGAACAGGCCCCTGACCTGAACTAAAGCTTGGCAGGGACCTCCCGCCAGCAACCCTGCTCCAGCCCATCCAGCGCCCAGTCACCAATGCGCACGCGCACCAGGCGCAAGGTCGGCAGCCCCACCGCCGCCGTCATACGCCGCACCTGGCGGTTACGCCCTTCGCGAATCACCAGCTCCAGCCAGCTGGTCGGCACACTTTTGCGAAACCGTACCGGCGGGTTGCGCGGCCACAGTTCAGGTTCTTCCAGGCGCCGCGCCTCAGCCGGCAAGGTCGGCCCATCATTCAGCGCCACACCATCGCGCAAACGCTGCAACTGCTCGTCACTCGGTTCGCCTTCTACCTGGACCCAGTAGGTCTTGGCCAGCTTGTGCTTCGGGTCGGCAATCCGCGCCTGCAACCCGCCATCGTTGGTCAACAACAGCAAGCCTTCACTGTCACGGTCCAGCCGCCCGGCCGGGTACACGCCCGGAATGTCGATAAAGTCCTTGAGCGTCGCGCGCCCTTCACCGTCGCTGAACTGGGTCAGCACGTCGAACGGTTTGTTGAACAGGATCAGGCGAGGCTCGGCAGGTGGTGCCTTGGCCTGGCGACGCGGGCCGGCGGCAGGCCGCGCCTGGGGGCGGCGCGGCTTGTTACGGGGTGGCAGTGACATGGATCCTCAGCGGAACGGCGGCTCATCGAAGCTGCGCAGTTTACGCGAGTGCAGCGAGTTCAGCTCGGTGCGCAGCAAGTCGAGGGCAGCAATGCCGATCTTCAGGTGCTGGCTGACCGCTCGGTTGTAGAAGGCGTTGGCCGAACCTGGCAGTTTGATCTCGCTGTGCAGCGGCTTGTCGGACACACACAGCAAGGTGCCGTAAGGCACGCGCAAACGGTAGCCCTGGGCAGCAATGGTGCCGCTTTCCATGTCCACCGCCACGGCACGCGACAGGTTGATCAGCGGGCGTTCCTGGGCCCAGCGCAACTCCCAGTTGCGGTCGTCGTAGGTCAGCACGGTGCCGGTGCGCAGGCGCTTTTTCAACTGCTCGCCACGCTCGCCAGTGACCTGTGCGGCAGCCTCCTGCAAGGCCATCTGCACTTCGGCCAGGGCCGGGATCGGGATATTCGGCGGCACGACCCGGTCGAGAATGCCGTCACGGCGCATATAGGCGTGTGCCAGCACGTAGTCGCCGATGGTCTGCGACTGCCGCAGGCCGCCGCAGTGGCCGATCATCAGCCAGCAATGCGGGCGCAGCACGGCCAGGTGATCGGTGATGTTCTTGGCGTTGGACGGGCCGACACCAATGTTGACCAAGGTAACGCCATTGCCGTCGGCGGCGATCAGGTGGTAGGCCGGCATCTGGAAGCGGTGCCAGACCACGCTGGCCACCAGAGCCTGGGTTTCGCCATGGTCCATGCCCTTTTCGATCACGACGTTGCCCGGCAGCACCATACGCACGAAGCGCGAGTCGTCACGCAGCTGTTCCAGGCCATGGCTGATGAACTGGTCGACATAGCGGTGGTAGTTGGTCAGCAGGATCCACGGCTGTACATGGCGCCAGTCGCTGCCGGTGTAGTGCACCAGGCGGCGCAGCGAGAAGTCGACCCGCGCGGCATCGAACAATGCCAGTGGCATGATTTCAGCATGGTCCCAGTCGTACAGGCCATCAGCGATGTTGTCGGTGGCCGCCGACAGGTCGGTGCTGGGGAACACCCGCGCCAACTGCGCAGCGGTAATGCCGCTGCCAGCCAATTCGTCGCCCTGGTCGACCACATAGGGATAAGGGATGTTCTGCTCGCTGACGCCGACTTCTACCGTAACGGTGTAGTCATGCATCAGCGGGCGCAGTTGCTCCAGCAGGTAGCCACGGAATGCAGCGGGCTGGGTGACGGTGACGCTGTAGGTGCCGGCAACCTGGACCTTGGCATAAGCGCGGGTGGTGGCGGCGACTTCGCCATGGCTGTAGTAGGTCAGGCGCAGTGCCGGGTAGCGGAACAGGTCGCGCTCATCGGTATCGGGCTCGGTACGGTCCTTCAGGTAACGCTTCAGGGCCTGACTCAGGGCACCTGTGGCCTGTTCATGCAAGGCCGCCAGACGGTCGACGGCCTGTTCGGGGGTATCAACGACTACAAAAGCGTGGCTCACACTGTGCTTCCTGTCTGGACATGCATGTGATCCATCTTGCCTGCCTTCTTGGTTAAATACACCCCCATTGATCGGTGTTGGGTGCATTCGCGGGCAAGCCCACTGCTACAGCGGCCAGACAGGCGTAGCCCTGGTTACCAATGCCATCACATCCACACCTCGCGGCAGCGCCCCGTACACCCGGCCACCACCGGCCAAGCGGCTGCCGATAAACGCATCACTGACCTCCGTATTCCCCGCCTCCAGCAGCAGCTTGGCCTGCAACGCCAGGGCAATATCCTCGGTCAGTTGCCGCGCGCGGTACTGCATGTCACCGGTGTCGGCAAACGCCCCCTTGAGGTTGCCGATATGCGCTGCCAGGCGCGGGTCGCCATGCCCGTCACCCAGCTCGACAAACAGTGCATCGAGTACGCCCGGCTCCTTGGACAAGGCCCGCAGCACATCCAGGCACTGCACGTTGCCCGAGCCCTCCCAGGTCGAGTTGACCGGTGCCTCGCGGTACAGCCGTGGCAGAATGCTGTCTTCCACATAACCCGCGCCACCCAGGCATTCGGCGGCCTCGTTGATCATGGCCGGCGCACGTTTGCAGATCCAGTACTTGCCCACCGCCGTGACCAGCCGGGCGAAATGCGCCTGTTGCGGGTCGTCCAGTTGCTCCAGCGCCTGGCCCATGCGCAAGCTCAGGGCAAGCGCAGCCTCGCTTTCCAGGGCCAGGTCGGCCAGCACGTTCTGCATCAGAGGTTGCTCATTGAGCACCCGCCCGCCGACCTTGCGATGCGCGCAATGGTGGGCCGCCTGCGTCAACGCCTGGCGCATCAGTGCGCTGGAGCCGACCATGCAGTCGAACCGGGTCATGGCGACCATCTCGATGATGGTCGGCACGCCGCGTCCCTCTTCGCCAATCATCCATGCCAGCGCACCGCGGAACTCCACCTCGCTGGAGGCGTTGGAGCTGTTGCCCAGCTTGTTCTTCAGGCGCTGGATATAGAACTGGTTGCGGTTGTCATCGGGGCGGTGGCGCGGCAGGAGGAAGCAGCTCAGGCCTTTTTCGGTTTGCGCCAAGGTCAGAAAAGCGTCGCACATCGGCGCCGAGCAGAACCACTTGTGGCCAACCAGCTCATAAGCCTGCCCCGGGCCTGGCGCACCGACCGGATAGGCCCGGGTAGTGTTGGCGCGCACATCGGTGCCGCCCTGCTTTTCGGTCATGGCCATGCCCAGGGTGACCCCGGCCTTGTGCCGGTCGCCAATGTTGCGCGGGTCATATTCGCAGGCAAGGACCTTCGGCAGCCAGTATTCAGCCAGCTCAGGCTGCAGGCGCAATGCCGGCACGGCGGCAAAGGTCATGGTCAGCGGGCAACCGGTGCCGGCCTCGGCCTGGCTGTGCAGGTAGGTCATCGACGCCCGTGCAACATGGGCGCCAGCACGGGGTTCGGCCCATGGCAAAGAAGGCAGGCCATGTTCGACGGCGGTACGCATCAGCTCATGGTAGGCCGGGTGGAACTCGACCAGGTCGATGCGATGGCCATAGCGGTCGTGGCTGCTGAACTCGGGTTTGTGCGCGTTGGCCAGGAAGCCTGCCTGCATCAGCGGGCCGCCGGCCAGGGCACCATAGGCGTCGATCCGCGACTCGGCCCAGCCCGCGCCAAAACGCCTTGACCATTCTTGCAATGGCAGGTCGAGGCGGTACAGGTTGGCACCGTCGAGCGGCGGCGGCTGGTTGGTGACTTCGTGGGTTTCAGCGTACTGGTGCAGGCTCATCGGGGGGCTCCTGGATCCGGGTAGGCTTGAGAGACCCAGTGAAGCACTGCTTGCGGGGTAGTCAAAGGGGTATTAATGACTAAACGTGTGGTTGCAGGCGCGCGCGCGCGCGTAGGAGCGGGTTTACCCGCGAATACGGTGGCGGCGGCAACGGTGAACGGCGGGTGGATATCGGCCAGCAGACCCGGCCCTTTCGCGGGTGAACCCGCTCCTACAGCGAGCGCCTCACCTGCAGCAGGTTCGGGCTCATCTGCACCTGCGAAATCGCTACATTCAAACTCAACTCGAAGCGGCTGCCCAACCCGCGCGTCGACTCATGCGCCAATCTGGCCCCCAGCAACTCTCCCATCTGCCGGCAAATCGACAACCCAATCCCCAAACCGCCATAACGCCGGGTCATCGAACCGTCGACCTGGAAGAACCGCTGGTACAGGGTCGACTGCTCCAGATCATCGAAACCGATACCGCTGTCGCTGACGGTAAAGGTCAACGCCAGATCATCCGGCCCCACCCGGCGGCCGCGCACCTGGATCATCACACCGCCCTGATGAGTGAACTTCAAACCGTTGTCCACCAGGCAACCCAGGCAGTGCGCCAGTTTCTGCCCGTCACCGAGCAACCCGTCCGGCAGGTCGGCCGGAATATCCAGGCTCAGGTACAAGCCTTTGCCCAGCGCCTGCCCGGCATAACCGGCGCGCAAGCCCTGCAACAGGGCGCGCAGGCTGAACGGTGCCGGCTGCGCCCGCAGGCGGCCGGCCTGCAATTCGGACAGGGTAAGAATGGCATCGACCATATCCATCATGCCTTGGGCAGACCCCACTGCCGTGTGATGGTACTGAGCCATTTCAGCCCCCATCGGCAGGGTGTGCATCAGCTCGAGCGAACCAATCACCCCATTCATCGGGGTGCGCAGTTCATGCGTCACGCTGGCCAGGAACTCGTCCTTCAGGCGATTGCTCCTGGCCAGTTGCAGGTTCAGTTGCTCCAGCGTACGCCCAGTGTCGCGCAAGGTCTGTGCCTGCTGCTCGCGCAGGCTGTTGATGCGGTCGGCCAGCGCCAGCGACAGCAAAGCCACTTCCAAGGCCGAACCGAGCTGACTGGCATACATGGTGATGAACACGTTCGGCAGGTAGCCCAGCACCATCAAGGTGTTGACCAGTCCGCCAAGCAGGAACGCCGTCCAGGCGATGATGAACCAGCGCGCCACTCGCAAGCCGCGCCACCAGGCATACAGGCCGGCGCTGAAGACGCTTATGGTGAACAGCAGCGCCAGCAGCGTGGCCATGCGCAGCGCAATACCGTAAGGCATGCTCACCGCCAGTACCATGACCAGCGCGCCACCCAGCATCAGCAGTTGCAACAGGCGGTCGAAGCCACGGTTGATGCTGCCCAATTGCAGGAAGTGCCGGGCGAACTGGCAACCGAACAGGCCGGCTGCACCGATGAACAAAGGCGTGGAGGCATTCGCCCACCAAGGGCTGTCTGGCCAGAAATAGGCTACACCGGCGCCGTTCACCGAGACCTGGTAAAGGCCGAACGAAGCGATGTAAAGGATGTAATAGAGGTAGCTGACGTCACGCACGCTGAGGTAGATGAACAGGTTGTACACCAGCATCACCAGCAACACGCCGTAGATCATCCCCAGCACATACAGGCGCGTGGGCTGCTCTTCCAGATAGGCTTCAGGGGACCATAGTGCCAGCGGCGCCTGCACCGAACCCTGGCTTTGCAGCCGCAGGTACGCGGTGGTCACCTTGCCAGGTGGCAGTTGCAGTTCGAACAAGTAGTTGTTCTGCCGGATCTGCCGGCTGTCGTAGGGCAAGGCATCGCCCGTGCGCTGCGCCAGGCGGTACAAGCCGCTGCTGTCAGGCAAATACAGTTCGAGGTGATCCAGTGGCGGATAGGCCAGCTCCAGCAGCCATTGCCGCGGGGCAGCGCTGGGCGCGGCAACGGGGCGCAGCTCGACCTTGAGCCAGAACACCGAGGTGGAGTAACCGGCGTTCAGCACATCCTCACGGTGGGGCTGAAAGTATTTGGCAAACCCGGGGGCACTGACCTGAGCGATGCTGGCATTGCCATCGGGGTCTTCATAAACCTGCATGGCCTTGCCCAGTGGGAGATGCCGGGTAGCGACGTCGAAATCGACCGCTCCGGCCAGCACGGGCAGCAAACCCATAAGCACAATCAGCAAATAGCGCATACAGCCCCAGCATGGCCTGCCCGGTCGCGTCGCGGTAGCCTCCCATCCGTTTGAGACGACGTGATCCTGCAGCACCCGTTTGTCGAGTTATCCGAGCACTCTAGCATAGCCTCACAACCTGGCAATCGGCCACATAAAAACACAAAGAAAAGGCTCTAAATCAATGCTTTCAATAGAAAATCAAACAACAACCTGACCGAACGATCAGTAAAACTCGTTTGTCGGACGATCCGCCCAAACAGGTTTGGTGGTAAGCTCGCCGACCATGAATACCTACAGCTCCCGCCCCGTTGTCCTCTGTCTCTCCGGCCACGACCCCAGTGGCGGCGCCGGCTTGCAGGCAGATATCGAAGCCCTGATCGCCCAAGGCTGCCACGCTGCACCTGCAGTGACCGCCCTGACCGTGCAGGATACCGTCAACGTTTCCGACTTCCGCGTGCTCGACCGCGAGTGGGTGCTGGCCCAGGCCAACGCCGTGCTGGCCGACTCCACGGTGGCCGCCGTCAAGTTGGGCATGCTCGGCTCGATCGAGATGGTCGACACCGTCGCCGAACTGCTGGCCGCCCACCCCCACCTGCCGCTGGTCTGCGACCCGGTGCTGCGTGCCGGTGGCGGTGGCCGCCTGGGCAAGGACGAAGTGGGCTATGCCCTGCGCGAACGCCTGCTGCCGCTGGCGACCATCGCCACGCCGAACCTGCCCGAAGCACGCATCCTCGCCGAACTGCCCGAAGGCAGCGCTGACGAATGTGCCGAGAAACTGTTGCCGTTCTGTAGACACCTGCTGATTACCGGCGGTCACGGCGACGAAGACGAAATCCACAACCGCCTGTACACCCAGGACGGCCAGCACTTCACCTGGACTTGCCAGCGCCTGCCAGGCAGCTACCACGGCTCGGGCTGCACCCTGGCCAGCGCCCTGGCCGGCCGCCTGGCGCTCGGCGAGCAGCTGGAAAGCGCCGTGCGCACCGCCCTGGACTACACCTGGCGCACCCTGCGTGACGCCGAGCAACTGGGCAAGGGCCAATACGTGCCGCGCCGCCTGCCCCTGGACTTCTGCTCCTGATACGAGGCCTTCAATGAAGCTACGCGGTCTGTACGCCATCACCGACAGCCAGCTGCTCGCCGGCCGTTTCCTGTCCCATGTCGAGGCGGCCCTGGAAGGCGGCGTGTGCCTGCTGCAGTACCGCGACAAGAGCGACGATGCAGCGCGCCGCCTGCGTGAAGCCGAAGGGCTGATGAAGCTCTGCGAGCGTTACGGCACCCAGTTGCTGATCAACGATGACGCCGAACTGGCCGCCCGCCTGGGTGTCGGCGTGCACCTGGGCCAGACCGACGGCCCGCTGACCCCGGCCCGCGCACTGCTCGGCCGTCAGGCAATCATCGGCTCCACCTGCCACGCCAGCCTCGAACTGGCCGCCCAGGCTGCCAGCGAAGGCGCCAGCTACGTGGCCTTTGGCCGCTTTTTCAATTCTGTCACCAAGCCGGGCGCGCCCGCTGCCAATGTCGGCCTGCTTGAGCAGGCCCGCGCCCAGGTGAAACTGCCGATCGCCGTGATCGGCGGCATCACCCTCGACAACGCCGCCCCGCTGGTCGCCCACGGCGCCGACCTGCTGGCGGTGATCCACGGCTTGTTCGGTGCCGACAGCGCGCAGGAAGTCACCCGCCGCGCCCGCGCCTTCAACGCCTTGTTCGCATCCTGATTCGAGAGATACTTCCATGTCCCGTTCCGAAGCCCTGTTCGCCCAAGCCCAGAAGCACATCCCTGGCGGTGTCAACTCGCCAGTCCGCGCTTTCAAGAGCGTTGGCGGCACGCCGCTGTTCTTCAAGCATGCCGAAGGCGCCTATGTCGTTGACGAGGACGACAAACGCTACGTCGACTACGTCGGCTCCTGGGGCCCGATGATTCTCGGCCACGGCCACCCGGACGTGCTGGACTCGGTACGCAAGCAGCTGGAGCACGGCCTGTCCTACGGCGCGCCGACCGCCATGGAAACCGAGATGGCCGACCTGGTCTGCTCGATCGTACCGTCGATGGAAATGGTGCGCATGGTCAGCTCGGGCACTGAAGCCACCATGAGTGCCATCCGACTGGCACGTGGCTACACTGGCCGTGATGCCATCATCAAGTTCGAAGGCTGCTACCACGGCCACTCCGACAGCCTGCTGGTAAAAGCCGGCTCCGGCTTGCTGACCCAAGGCGTGCCAAGTTCGGCAGGCGTGCCAGCGGACTTCGCCAAGCACACCCTGACCCTGCCGTTCAACGACATCGCCGCCGTCGAGAAGACCCTGGCCGAAGTTGGCCAGACCGTGGCCTGCATCATCGTGGAGCCAGTGGCCGGCAACATGAACTGCGTACCACCGGCACCGGGTTTCCTCGAGGGCCTGCGCGAGCAATGCGACAAGCATGGCGTGGTGCTGATCTTCGACGAAGTGATGACCGGTTTCCGCGTCTCGCTCGGCGGCGCCCAGGGCCATTACGGCATCAAGCCGGACCTGTCGACCTTCGGCAAGATCGTCGGTGGCGGCATGCCGGTCGGCTGTTTCGGCGGCAAGCGTGAAATCATGGGCTGCATCGCCCCGCTCGGCCCGGTCTACCAGGCCGGCACCCTGTCGGGCAATCCGCTGGCCATGGCCGCCGGCCTGACCACCCTCAAGCTGATCAGCCGCCCAGGCTTTCACGCCGAGCTGACCGACTACACCAGCCGCATGCTTGACGGCCTGCAGCAACGCGCCGATGCCGCTGGCGTGCCATTCGTCACCACCCAGGCCGGTGCCATGTTCGGCCTGTACTTCAGCGGCGCCGACGATATCGTCACCTTCGAAGACGTGATGGCCAGCGATGCCGAGCGCTTCAAGCGCTTCTTCCACCTGATGCTCGACGGTGGCGTGTACCTGGCACCGAGCGCATTCGAGGCGGGCTTCACCTCCATCGCCCATGGCGACAAGGAGCTGCAGATCACCCTGGATGCGGCTGAGAAAGCCTTTGCTGCCCTGAAGTGATGGCCAGCCTGTACCGGCCTCTTCGCGAGCAAACCCACGCCTACACTCATGAAAGCGACGCCCCCTTGTAGGCGCGGGCTCACCCGCGAAGAGGCCGGTACAGGCAATAATTACGCACGCACAATCAGCTGACTTCCCCAACCAAGCAGAAATTCGAGTAAAACTTTGTAAGGTTGGCGCTGCTTATCCCATAATGTGCCACCAGAGACATTGGCCGCAGCTTTGCAGAGGTAAGTCGATCCCCATGAACCGCACCGGCCGCGCCCTGACCCTGGGCTGCCTGTTGCTTCTTCAGCCCCTGCTGGCCCTGGCGGAGGGCGGTAACTCGTTGCTGATTCCGGCGACGGGCCGCTGCACCTTGAACGTTCAGCCTGAAGACCTGACAAACGCCCTCAAGGCCTGCGAGCAGACGGCGACTGCGGGGGATGCCCAGGCGCAGTTCGAACTGGGCGAGTATTACTACACGCAAACGCCAAAAAACCTGGGCAAAGCCCTGGACTGGTTCCAGAAGGCATCGCTGCAAGGCCAAGCCGACGCCCAATACCGTCTGGGTGCCATGTTCTTCCATGGCGAAGGGGTCAAGGCCAACAACGTGCAGGCCTACATCCTGCTGAAAATGGCTGCGGTCAATGGCGCCGAAGATGCGCTGGACATGGCCGACGAAGTGACCGAGCAAATGCCCCGTGACGAACTGGAGCATGCCACCCAGGTGCTCGGCCAGATTTTCCGCAAGTACCTGCTCGAACTGCAGAACGCCGAAGGGCGCACGCCGTTCTCGCCGCTTCCCTGAAGGTCACTTTTCCGGCATTGGCATCGGGAACGGCATCACATTGC
>NZ_BCBP01000073.1:0-33675 GCF_001753955.1 Pseudomonas sp. NBRC 111139 | reverse complement strand
CCCACAACACGTGTTGTGGGCTTCTCTCTAGCGGAGGCTGTTAGCTAACCACTTCGGCCTCCTCGCCGTCTTCATCCTTACGGTGTGCCCAGTGATACAGGGCAGGCAGTACGAGCAAGGTCAGTGCGGTGGAGGACAGGATCCCACCAATCACCACTGTCGCCAATGGCCGCTGAACTTCTGCACCGGTACCGGTGGCCAAAGCCATCGGGATGAAGCCCAGGGACGCTACCAAAGCTGTCATCAGAACAGGTCGCAAACGGGTCAATGCGCCTTCATCGACTGCCTGCCTGAGCGTCCGCCCCTCCTCTCTTAGCCCGCGGATGAAGGCAATCATCACCAGGCCGTTCAGTACTGCAACGCCGGACAGTGCGATGAAGCCGACACCTGCCGAGATCGACAGAGGGATGTCCCGCAGCCACAGCGCCACAACACCACCAGTGAGTGCGAATGGAATACCAGTGAAGACCAGCATGCCGTCCTTCAGGTTGTTGAACATCAGGAACAACAAGGTCATGACCAACAGCAAGGCGACTGGAACAACGATCTGCAGACGCTTGGCTGCCGACTGCAGCTGCTCGAACTGGCCACCCCAAGTGGTCCAGTAGCCGGCGGGAATTTGCACCTTAGTATCCAGCGAGGCTGCTGCTTCCTCAACGAAGGATCCCAGGTCGCGGCCTCGAACGTTTGCACTAACGATCACTAGACGTTTGCCGTTCTCGCGGCTGATCTGGTTCGGTCCCAGTTGCAGGTCTAGATTCGCAACCTGCGACAGCGGGATGAAGCCGATCTGATTGGCGCCCTGGGCCGCATTGGCAGGTACCGGGATCAGCAGGCTAGACATACCCGCCACGTCGGTGCGAACGGTCTCAGGCAGGCGTACCACCATGTCGAAGCGCCGATCGCCTTCATACAGCGTACCGGCCTGACGGCCACCCACCGCGATAGCGATCGAGTTCTGAACATCCGCGATATTTAGGCCGTAGCGCGCAGCTTTTTCACGGTCAATATTGATGGTTAGGACCGGCAGACCGGATGTCTGTTCAACTTTCACTTCCGACGAGCCCGGGACCGCTCTGAGCACTGCTGCGATCTTGTTGGCAGTATTGTTGAGCACGTCCATATCATCGCCGAAGACCTTCACAGCGACGTCACTACGCACACCCGAAATCAGTTCGTTGAAACGCAGCTGGATTGGTTGGGACAACTCATAGTTACTCCCTGGAATACCTTCAGCGGCTTTCTGCACTTCAGCGATTAGCTCATCACGTGACTTCTTGGGGTCCGGCCACTGGTCCTGCGGCTTGAGCATGATGTAGGCGTCGGAAGCGTTAGGCGGCATTGGGTCAGAAGCGATTTCTGCAGTACCCGACCGAGCGAACATCCGCTCTACCTCGGGAACCTGCGCCATCACCGCTTTCTCCAAGCGCTGTTGCATCTCTACGGACTGAGTGAGGCTCGTTCCAGGCACACGCATCGCCTGCATCGCGAAATCGCCCTCACTGAGGCTTGGGATGAACTCGCTACCCATCCGACTTGCCAGTACACCGCTGAGCACGACCAAGGCTACTGCGGCCGAGAAAGCGATGTTCCGATGTCCCAGCACCCATTGCAGAACTGGCTCATAGCGCTGTCGAGCTGTGCGCATGACCACGCCTTCCTCTTCCTTTACCTTGCCAGTGACGAACATGGCAATAGCTGCAGGAACAAAGGTAACGGACAGGATCATTGCTCCCAGCAGCGCCATCACGACGGTAAAGGCCATCGGGTGGAACATTTTACCTTCGACGCCGGTGAGGGCGAAGATCGGCAGGTACACCACCATAATGATTAGCTGACCGAAGATCAGCGGCCGGCGAGCTTCTCGCGCCGCAGCAAAGACCTCATGGAAGCGTTCGGTTTTGGTGAGCATGCGGCCATGCTTATGCTGCGCATGAGCCAGTCGTCGGATCGCGTTTTCTACGATCACCACAGCACCGTCGACGATGATGCCGAAGTCGAGTGCCCCCAAACTCATTAGGTTGGCACTGACCTTGTTGTTGAACATGCCTGTGAAGGTGAACAGCATGGACAGCGGGATCACCATCGCGGTGATCAGTGCAGCACGGATGTTGCCGAGGAACAGGAACAGAATGGCAATTACCAGAATCGCACCTTCCACCAGGTTCTTCTTCACCGTAGCGATGGCTTTTTCAACCAGATTGGTGCGGTCGTAAACGGTCACGGCCACCACGCCCTTTGGCAGGGTGCGGTTGATGTCCGCCAGTTTGGCGGCGACAGCTTGAGATACGGTACGGCTGTTTTCACCAATCAGCATGAACACAGTACCGAGCACGACTTCGCGGCCGTTCTCAGTAGCAGCACCTGTTCGGAGCTCTTTGCCGATGCTGACGTCAGCAACGCTGCTGATGCGAATCGGTGCACCATCCACGCTGGTGATCACGATGTTGGCGATGTCTTCGATGCTGCTTACCTGACCTGGCGCACGGATGAGCAACTGCTCACCATTACGCTCGATGTAGCCGGCGCCGACGTTGGCGTTGTTACTTTCCAACGCTGCGACCAGGTCATTGAGGGTCAGCTTGTAGGTAGCCAGGCGCTTTGGATCCGGCGCAACCAGGAACTGCTTGGCGTAGCCGCCGATGGTGTTGATCTCCGCTACACCCGGCACATTGCGCAGCTGAGGCTTGATGATCCAGTCCTGGATCACGCGCAGGTCGGTCGGGGTGTACGGTGTACCGTCCTCTTTGACCGCGCCATCTTCGGCTTCAACGGTCCACAGGAAGATCTCGCCGAGGCCGGTAGATACCGGACCCATGACGGCTTCTACACCGTCTGGCAGCTGTTCCTTCGCAACCTGCAGCCGCTCGTTGATTAACTGGCGGGCAAAGAAGATGTCAGTGCCATCCTTGAAGATCACGGTGACCTGAGACAGGCCAGAGCGAGACAGGGAACGGGTCTGCTGAAGGCCCGGGAGGCCGGCCATGGCCGTTTCAACAGGAAACGTGATCCGTTGTTCGGTTTCCAAAGGCGAATAACCAGGCGCTGCAGTGTTAATCTGCACCTGAACGTTGGTGATATCGGGTACCGCATCGATGGGCAGCTTTTGATAGCTGTAGATACCGATACCCGCCATGATCAGAACAGCGATCATTACTACGATGCGCTGCTCGATGGCGAATCTGATGATACGTTCAAACATGAGAAATCATCCTGTCAGTTCGCATCAGTGACCGTGTTCGGCAGAAGCTTTGCCGAGCTCAGACTTGAGTGTGAAGCTGCCACTGGTTGCTACCTGGGCGCCGGCTTCAATACCGTCGATGATTTCCACGTACCCATTGTCGCGACGACCCAGTTTTACCGGGCGGGTGTCAAAACCTTCTGGGGTTCGTACGAATACCGAGGGTTTGTCTTCAACGGTCTGCACTGCGTGCTCAGGGACCGCTACGGCAACTCGATCAGTCTGGGAAGTGACCGCAATGTTCACGAACAGGCCTGGACGCCAGGCACCGTTGGGGTTGGTCAAGGTGACGCGGACAGTAGCTGCACGGTTTTGCTCGCCCAGCAGGCTGCCGACATAACCCACCTTCCCTTCGACCTCGACGTTCATATCAGGCGAAGAGACTTTCACCGCACGACCAGTCGTGACCTTGCCCAGATCTGTAGGTGGGACGGCGAAGGTTGCCCAGACCTGGTTCAGGTCGGAAAGGATGAAGGCGTTGGTCGCCTCGCTAACGACTTCGCCAACGGTCAGGTGTTTCTCCACTACCACGGCGTCGAAGGGAGCTCGGAGTTCGTAACGATTACCGCCAACGGAGTTAACCGAGGCACCGATCGCGCCGACCTTCTGCTTGGCGTTGGCCAAGGAGATCTCCGCTTCTTGCAGCGCTTGGCGTGCTTGGAGGTAGTCTTGCTCAGCAGAGATCTTGTCCTGCCACAGCTGTTTCTCACGCTCAAAGGTCACACGCGCCAGTTCGACGCGACGCTGTGCGGCCTGTTGTTCACTGCGCAGGTCAGAGATCTGCTGGCTGGCGATTACAGCGAGGACCTGACCCTTTTTGACCGTCTCACCCAGGTCCGCCTGCACCGCTTCAACAACGCCAGGGACACGAGGAACGACGTGGGCAGTGCGGTCTTCGTCGAAGCGGATCTCGCCCGGGAAGCTCACGACAGTACCGAGATCACGAGGCGCTGCAGCTTCCAGGGCAACACCGGCTGCCTTGATCTGTTCAGCGCTGAGCGTCAGCTTGCCCTCTTCTTCACCACCCTCTTCGCTGTGGCCCTCTTCTCCATGACCCTCATCACCCTCCTCTATGGCGGCAGATGCGGCTTTCTTTTCGTCGCCATGACCGTCGTTAGCACCGTGCTCGGCGGTACTAGCGGCCTGCTGCTCGGAACTGTTGTTCCAGGCAAGGCTGCCAAATCCGAGGGCTGCCACAGCGGCTACCGCGAGGGCGATCTTGCGTTTATTATCCATTGCTACTCCTGCTGATCGTTGGCACCGGCTTGTTCAAGGCTGGGTGCCGAAGAAAATGTTTGGCCCGTTCAGCGAGCGCCGGCAGTTGAGCCGACTTCGCCATAAACCCTTTCCACCTGCGCACGCGCATTGGTCGCCGCTGCCAACGATTCGAGGTATTGGCCACGAGCGACGATCAAGGTGCGCTGGGCATCCAGCACTTCGATGAAGCCGAATTTGCCCATCTCGAAGCCGCGGGTTGCGGTCTCTACGGCTTGTTGGGCTGACGGCAGAATGGTCTTGTCGTAGGACTCGACCTCCTGCATTGCGGTGGACCACTGGTTCAACGCGGTTTGGGTTTCGGTGCGCAGGCGCAGCTCCACAGCATTGCGCTGGTCTCGGGCCTGATCGGCACGTCGAGAAGCGGAAAGAATGTTGCCTTGGTTACGATCAAACAGCGGCAGAGGCATAGACAGGCCCACAGTGTTGACCCGCTCGCGCACAGAGCGGTCGTACTGGCTGCCTACGCTGACAGTAAGATTCGGGATACGCTGAGCTTTCTCTGAACCGAGCGAGGCATCGCTCTTGTCGATCTGCACCACGGCCTGGCGCATTTCTGCGGTCTGATCGAGCTTTGCCAGCAGCTCTTCAGTCTGCGGTGGCAACCCCGGGGAGAGGGTTGGCGATTCGAGTCGATCAAAGACCGTGACCGAGCTCCCGGTAATTTGCGCGAGCTGCTGGTAAGCGGTCGTCTTTTCCGTTTCGGCACGTCG
Organism: Pseudomonas sp. NBRC 111139; assembly: GCF_001753955.1. Lineage (NCBI taxonomy): Bacteria > Pseudomonadati > Pseudomonadota > Gammaproteobacteria > Pseudomonadales > Pseudomonadaceae > Pseudomonas > Pseudomonas sp. NBRC 111139. Next base: position 28,446 of record NZ_BCBP01000073.1, on the reverse strand, counting down.
AACTTGAAGCTTGGCTTCGGCCAGTTGCACCTGGGCGCGGGTGGCCTCTACTGGGGACGATTTACCTGCGCGAACACGGCCATCGACGATGCGGAGGCCGCGCTCAGTCAGTTCGAGAGATTGTTTGGCCAGGTCAAGGCCTGTCTGGGCCCGCAACGCGGCGTAGAAGGCCTGTACGACGTCTGCACGCAGACCGTTCACGCGACGGTCCAACTCCAGCTGTGCGGCGGTCTGCCCGTAAGTGGCGACGTCGACACGAGCTCCTCGCTTACCCCCCAGCTCCAGGGTCTGGCTAAGCGACACGGTCGTCGTGCTGGTGTTACGACGGGTGTCTTCTACGTCGTACGAAATAGTGGGGTTGGGGATAAGCCCGGCCTGCTTGCGAGCACCATCAGCGATTCCAATCTCTTGCCTGGCCGCGGCCAGGTCAGGGTTGGCATCCATGGCCGTCGAAAGCGCCTGGGGCAAGCTGATGCTTTGAGCAAGTGCTTCTGGGGCCATCAACCCGGCCATGACCGCGCAAAGGGCGGCGATCTTCCAAGGAGTGACGGAGGTCTTAGATAAGACATTGCGGTTATACCGGGGCACTTTGATGGTCCTCGTGCACAAACTTCGATAAAGCTTGGCGAGAACGCCGAAACAGCTGCCAAGCCCCACTTGATTAGGTGATGGCACTCTAATGAGCGGTAGCTATCAGAGGGGTGGCTAGAAAATTACAATTTCGTAAGAAATCTCTGTAATGCCCGTAAATACTGGGAAAACCAACCCGGCACTATGATTTCGTTACAAGCAACGGAGATGGCAAACACGCGGTGTAGAAGCGCCAAATAGCTGGCAGATGACGAAATTGTAATTATCCTATCACCCTCCCGTTATCTTCGGCCTGCAAATATGAGCTCGCGCTACGCTAGGCGCACCGCCGGGTCAGAACAATTAACGACACCCGCGCAGGTAAACATAATAAAAACTGCCGTGAATCAAAGGAGCATCGGATGAAAATCAAAGTACCACTGTACCTGGCGGCAGTTTCTGCGCTGTCTGGAAGCTATGCTATTTCGGCACAAGCTGAAGACAAGCCCGAAGGCTTCATTGAAGGCAGCAGCCTTACAGTGCTGAACCGTAACTTCTACTTCAACCGTGATAACCGCGACAGCACCGCCCCCACTTACAACAGTGGCAAGGGCAATACCAACGGCTACTCCGAAGCCTGGGCGCACGCGATCATCAGCAAATTCAACTCTGGGTTTACCCAGGGTACCGTTGGCTTCGGCGTTGATGCCTTCGCCATGATCGGCCTTAAGCTCGACACCGGTGATGGTCGCAACGGCGGCCGTAGCTCCTTCGACGTGCTACCTGTTGATAACAAGGGCGAAGCTCGCGACGAATACACCAAGGTAGGCGGCGCAGCCAAGGTCCGCTTGTTCGATACCATCGTGAAAGTGGGTGATGTGTTCCCATCGACACCGGTGGTTGCATCCGGCGACTCTCGCCTGCTGCCTGAAAGCTTCCGCGGTGTGACCGTTGAGAACACCAGCATCCAGGGCCTCACCCTTCAGGGTGGTCGACTGCACGCCATGAGCCAGCCAGTCTCCAGTGACCTGAACGACAACTTCGTGACCTTCTACGGCGGCCCGGTCAACTCGCCATGGATCGGTTACGGTGGTGGTGACTACTCGGTCAACGACAACTGGACTGTGAGCGTCTATGCCAGCCAGCTGAAAGACGTCTGGAATCAGTACTACGCCGGCACCAGCGTGGTTTACCCGCTGAGCGACGATCTGGCGCTGATCGGTGGCTTCAACTACTACAAAGCCGTAGATGAAGGTAAGAAGCGCCTGGGTGAATTTGACAACAACATCTGGAGTGCCAAGGTCGGCGTGCGTTACGGTGCCCACACCCTGGCCCTGTCGCACCAGCGCAACAACGGAGACGACGATTTCGACTACCTACGTCAGTCGGACTCGATTTTCGTCGACAACTCCATCCAGTACAGCGACTTCAACTCGCCGAAAGAGCGTTCCTGGATGCTGCGCTATGACCTGAACTTCACCAGCTACGGCATTCCAGGCCTGACGTTCATGACCCGCTACGCCAGAGGCTCGGGCGCGGATTACTCGAACGCTAACCAGTTCTACATGCGCACTGACGACAACGGCAACCCGCTCGACAATCAGAAGCGTTGGGAACGTGACGTCGAAGTCAAATACGTTGTCCAAACCGGTCCGGCAAAAGATCTGTCCTTCCGGTTGCGCCAGGCAACAACGCGTGCCACTGCATTCGAATCTGATCTGGATGAAACTCGTGTAATCATCGAGTACCCGCTTTCGATTCTGTAATTCGCTAGCCGGACCAGTTATTCATTAGCTGGTCCTATTAGCACAACGAGCATTACGAATTCACCTTGAGAGGCTTAAGTGCTCCTTTGGTAAAAGGTGAATATTTGGCGCCCATTGGGCGCCTTTTTTTTGCCTAGAATTCAAGTAAGCGTTCGATTGTACGCATCGCATGTCGGTGAAGTTCATGACTACACCAATGACCAGTCTCCTCGATGTGAGCGACCTCGCCGTCATCTGAGCGGAACGAAGCCAGCACAAAGAAGAAAATAACCCAATACTTCATAAGGTCAAATCACCTGCTGGAGAGAGGGCCCGCAACTGTCAAACCCAAACCGCGACAAGATATACCGCTAGACTATCAACTGTATTACCTAGAAATTACAAATCCGTCATTTGAGCCCCGACGCGCTCATTTTGATTTACCATCCCTTTCAATAATGCCGGCGCACGTGCGCGGTTAATTGCTCAGTGATATCGAGACAAAATCCCATGCGAATTCTGGTAATTGAGGATGAAGTAAAAACTGCGGAGTATGTGCGTCAAGGTCTGACGGAATGTGGCTATGTCGTAGATTGCGTCCACACCGGGTCAGATGGATTATTCTTGGCCAAGCAGCACGAATACGAGCTGATTATTCTCGATATAAACCTTCCAGAGATGGACGGTTGGCAGGTTCTTGAGTTGTTGCGGCGTAAAAATTGCCCTTCCCGCATCATGATGCTGACGGCGAGAAGCCGGCTGGCGGATAAGGTCCGGGGGCTGGAGAACGGCGCAGACGACTACCTGATCAAGCCATTTGAGTTCCCTGAGCTTCTGGCCCGGGTTCGCGCCTTGATGCGCAGGTCAGATCACCCCGCATCCGTAGAAGTCATTCGCGTCGCTGACCTAGAGCTTGATCAGAGCCGACACAGGGCATTCAGGGACGGTCAGCGCATAGACCTGACCACGAAAGAATTCGCGTTACTGCATTACCTGATGCGTAATACCGGTGTGGTGCTGAGCCGTACGCAAATTATCTCGCAGGTTTGGGATATGAATTTCGACTGCGACACAAACGTTGTAGAGGTGTCGATTCGAAGACTCAGAGCCAAGATAGATGACCCTTTCGAGACCAAGCTGATACATACGCTTCGGGGCGTAGGGTATGTGCTCGAAAAGCGATAATTGCCAAGATCTCTCGTACCGAAAATCAGTTATATACTCCCGTCGCTTGCGAGCTTGAGCTTTCTGTCTACGATCCGCGGCGCTGATTCCTCACCCAACAAATGAGGTAGGCTGTACATGAGGTATAGCATTTATTATCAGCAGGTTTCGCAAGGTCAATCGCATGCCAGGATTGATGCCTGTCCAACTGAAATTATCTTCAACAGCGACCATGGCTTAGCACTTATTCCGTGCGTCGGTGATGTTATCAATCTCCCCTCTACGGCGGTCAAAGGAGGGGTATGCGGCGTCGTTAGATCAAGGATTTTCAATTATCTACGAGGCCCAGAAGATCTGTACTGCCACGTCAATATTCTTGTTGAAGAGGCGGGCATTGGGCGGACGGATCATCGACCCCAGTCGATGCGGTGATCTGGTGTACCGGATTCAAGCCGGCGCTGGGGCACTTGGTGCGTCTTGGTGTAGTCACTGAAGGCGGTCGCGTCGAAGTTACAGGTACACGTGCGGTGAATGAGCCTGGCCTTTGGCTGGTGGGTTATGGCGAGTGGACAGGTTCTGCCTCGGCGACCTTGATTGGAGTGACCCGTACAGCCCGTAGCACCGCTGCTGAGATTGAGCAGTTTTTGGTGAAGGTGGAGACCTGAGTTCCCCTATTTCCAATGTGAATATCCGGAAATCCGGAGGCGCCTTGTTTGGATAGGCGGTCATGTACGGCCCAACTCCCGAGCATTGCTCGGGAGTTGCCTAAGGCGATCAGTCCTGTAGGGGTACCTTTCGCTGATAGCCCATGGGCGTAAGCGATCTACTCTTTTTGGATATCAACAATCGTCGCCGCGCTGCCCTCCATCCGGAAATCAAACGCTACTTTGTCTCCCACCTTCAATTGTTCGAGCTGCTGCGCAGAAGCTTTGAAGCCCATGGTCATGGCTGGCCATTTCAATGCCGGCACCGGTCCATGTGCCAGGGTCACTTTACCGCCCAAGGCGTCAATAGCCTTTACCGTACCTTCAGCGTGAGCAGCAGGTGCTGATGGGGCTTCCTTCATATCCATTCCGTCCATGTTCATTCCGACCATGGAGTCTTGGGCTTGCGCGCCTGATGCGAAGGCAACGAACAGTGCAACATTGAGGTAGAGCTTTTTCATTGGATGTCTCCTGGTTTGGAATCATGGGTTACTGCAAGTTCGCGGCGCCGTATTAGCCAATACGCTGCGGGAATCACAAAGAGAGAGAGCAACGGCGCCGTCAGCATGCCGCCTACCATCGGTACGGCGATGCGACTCATCACTTCGCTGCCTGTCCCGCTGCTCCAGAGAATGGGTAACAAGCCTGCAACGATAACTGCCACTGTCATCGCCTTCGGCCGGATGCGCTGCACCGCGCCCTCGCGAATGGCTTCCAGAAGTGCAACTTGCGTGCGCTCGCTATTGGCTTGCCGTTCAGACCAAGCGTTGTTCAGGTAGATCAGCATGATCACTCCGAATTCCGCCGCGACCCCGGCCAGGGCAATGAAGCCAACACCGGTGGCCACCGACAGATTGAAACCCATCAGGTACAGCAACCACACGCCACCGGTGAGGGCGAAAGGCAGGGTGCCCATAATCAGCAGCGCTTCGCCGAGGCGGCCAAAGGTCAGGTAGAGCAGGACGAAGATGATTGCTAGGGTCGCCGGCACCACCCAGGCCAACCGTGCGTTGGCGCGCTCCAGATACTCGAACTGCCCTGAATAGCTCAGACTCACTCCTGGATCGAGCTTCACATCGCTATCAACTGCCTGACGCAAGTCAGCGACCACAGACGACAGGTCACGGCCCCGCACGTCGATGTACACCCAGCCAGAGGGTCGGGCGTTTTCGCTCTTAAGCATCGGCGGGCCTTCAGCGATTCGCACATTTGCCACGGTACCGAGGGTGATCTGGCCCCCTTGTTCGGTGTAGATCGGTAGCTGACGCAGGGCGTCGACTGAGTCGCGCCATTCGCGGGGATAGCGCACGCTGATCGGGTAACGCGCCAACCCTTCGACCGTCTCACCGATGGTTTCGCCACCAATGGCGCCGGCGACAATGGCCTGCACGTCGGCGATGTTCAAACCGTAACGGGCAGCAGCCTGGCGGTCGATGTCGAGATCGACGTATCTCCCTCCGGTCAAACGCTCGGCAAGGGCTGAAGTCACGCCAGGTACAGACTTCGCTACCCGTTCGATAGCCAAGGTCGTGCGGTCGATCTGCGCCAGGTCGCTGCCGGCCACCTTTACGCCAATCGGGCTCTTGATACCGGTGGCGAGCATGTCGATTCGGTTGCGGATTGGCGGAATCCAGATGTTGGTCAGGCCCGGTACGCGTACGGTCCGGTCGAGTTCCTCGACCAGTTTTTCGCTGGTCATTCCTGGCCGCCACTGATCCTTGGGCTTGAGCCGCACGATGGTCTCGAACATCTCCAACGGTGCCGGGTCGGTGGCTGACTCCGCGCGACCGGCCTTGCCGAACACACTGGCGACTTCTGGCAACGTGCGGATCAGTCTATCGGTGCGCTGCAGCAGCTCCGAGGCCTTTTGCGCCGACAGGCCTGGCAGGGCCGAGGGCATGTACAGCAGGTCACCTTCGTCCAGCGGCGGCAGGAATTCTCCACCCAGGTGGCTCAATGGCCACAGGCTGCTGAGCAAGATCGCCAGCGCGCCCAACAGCGTCAACCACGGCCTACGCAGTACGACCTCAAGCGCCGGCCGGTACACGCGAATCAGCCCACGGTTGAGTGGATTACGCTGCTCGGCAGGCAATGGCCCACGGATCCAGTAGCCCATTAGCACCGGCACCAATGTCACGGCTAGCCCCGCCGCGGCCGCCATGGCGTAGGTCTTGGTGAACGCCAGGGGTGCGAACAGCCGTCCCTCCTGGGCCTGCAAGGTGAACACCGGCACGAACGACAGGGTGATGATCATCAGGCTGAAGAACAGCGCCGGCCCGACCTCCACGGCGGCATCTGTCATGACCCGCCAGTGCTCGGCTCCTCTCAGCACCTGCCCCGGATGACGGGCATGCCAGGCCTCGACCCGTTTGTGCGCGTTTTCGATCATCACCACAGCGGCATCGACCATTGCGCCAATGGCGATGGCAATTCCGCCCAGAGACATGATGTTGGCGTTGATGCCCTGGTGCCGCATGATGATCAGCGCGATCAGCACCCCCACCGGCAATAACACGATCGCAACCAGCGACGAGCGCAGGTGCCACAGGAAGGCCGCACACACCAGTGCGACCACGATGAACTCCTCGATCAACTTGTGACTGAGGTTGTCTACGGCGCGGTCGATCAATTGGCTGCGGTCATAGGTAGTCACCAGCTCGACGCCGGCGGGCAGGCTTTTCTTCAGTGTTTCGAGCTTTTCCTTCACACGGGTGATGGCTTCCCGGGCATTCTTGCCGCTGCGCAGGATCACCACGCCGCCCACGGCTTCGCCTTCGCCGTCCAGCTCCCCGATGCCCCGCCGGGCTTCCGGCCCGAGTTGTACTCGGGCGACGTCGCCCAGCGTCACCGGTGCACCGTTGGCAGCCAAGCGCAGGGGGATGGCGCGAAAGTCGTCCAGCGTCTTCAGGTAGCCCGAGGCCCGCACCATGAATTCCGCCTCACCTTGTTCCAGCACGCCACCGCCCGTTTCCTGATTGGCCTTGCCGATGGCGTTTGCGACCTCGCCCTGGGTGATGCCGAGACTGGCCATACGCAGCGGGTCGAGTACCACCTGGTACTGCTTGACCATGCCGCCAATGCTTGCCACTTCAGCGACATCCGGTACGGTCTTGAGCTCAAAGCGCAGGAACCAATCCTGCAGGCTGCGCAGCTGTGCCAGATCATGCCTGCCACTGCGGTCGACCAAAGCGTACTGGTAGATCCAGCCAACGCCTGTGGCGTCCGGCCCAAGTGCTGGTTTGGCTGAGGCAGGCAGGCGCGACTGAACCTGGCTCAGGTACTCCAACACGCGTGAGCGTGCCCAGTACACGTCGGTGCCATCTTCAAACAGCACGTAGACGAAGCTGTCGCCGAAGGCAGAAAAGCCACGTACGGTCTTGGCGCCCGGTACCGAGAGCATCGTGGTGGTCAGCGGATAGGTGACCTGGTTTTCGACGATCTGGGGTGCTTGCCCTGGGTAGGAGGTACGGATGATCACTTGGGCGTCCGACAGATCGGGCAAGGCATCGATCGGCAGGCTGCGCAGCGAAAATATCCCCCAGGCCACCAGGAACAAAGTGGTGAGCAGAACCAGTATGCGATTGCTCACTGACCAACGAATCAGTTTTTCGATCATGGCTGGCCCTCCAGCGCATTGATCTGCTCGATGACCATGCCGTCGTCGCGCTCCCGAACACCAAAGCGGATACGTTCACCCACCTTGAGCCCAGTAATCAGCGTGGGGTCGGCCACATGAAAAGTCATGGTCATCCCAGGCATTCCCAGGGTGACGAAAGGCCCATGGGCGATGGTCAGCTGATTACCTTCAATTTGCACGATTCGACCGTCTGCTTCATGCAGCTCGGGCGGTTGCGAGGCGGCCGGTGAGTCCGAGGCGGTGGTCGCCTCGATGCCTTTGAGGCTGGCTTCGGAGTCGATCAGGAACTGTCCGGATGCCACGACTTTTTGCCCGGCCTGCAGGCCTTTCAAGATGGTAACCTGGCCGCCGTTCTCCTGGCCTAGCAGCACTTCCACTGGGCGGAACCGGCCTTGGTCTTCGGCCACCATCACCAGATCACGTTTGCCGGTGCGGATTACGGCCTCGGCAGGTAGCAGCAGGCTGTCATCGGCGTTTTCGCCTGGGCGCAGCGCAGCCTGCGCGGTCATTCCCGGCCGTAGCCGACCATCTTTGTTGGGCAGCTCAATACGCAGGCGCAAGGTACGGCTTTGCAGGTCTGCATCCGCGAGCAGAGCTGTCAGTTTGCCTAGAACGGTCTCGCCGGGATAAGCCGGCAAGTGGGCCTCTACTGCTTGCCCCTCGTGCAGGCCACTTGCCTGAGCTTCCGGCACAGCGGCTTCGAGCCACACATTCGCAATGCCATTGATACGTGCCAGAGTTGCGCCAGGTGTCACGGTCATTCCTGGACGCAGATCCAGCGCCTGGATGACCCCGGCACTCGGCGCGACCAGTGTCACCTGGTTCTGCACCTTGCCGCTGCGTGCGACCCGGTCGACCAGTTCACCCGGCATACCGGCCAGCAGCAGGCGCTGGCGTGCTGCAGCTAGCAACTGCACATCACCCAAGTGGCGCAGCGCGAGAAACTCTTCCTGCAGACCAGCCCATTCCGGAGCCAGTACATCCGCCAGAGGCGCGCCTTTGGCCACCACATCCCCTGTGGCTCGGCCATAGGTGCGCTCGACGAAGCCTGCGGTGCGTGCCTGGAGTGCACTGAAATCCCGCTCATCGAAGGCCAGTACGCCGCTGACCTGCAGGCTGCGCTGCAGCCGGCCACGGCTCACCGTCGCTAGGCGTACCCCAAGGTTCTGTTGTACGCCTTGGCTGATTTGCACCGTTGGCTGCACGGGATCTGTGCCTTCTTCGGCGTATTTCGCTACCAGTTGCATGTCCATGAACGGCGACTTGCCGGGCGCTGGGAAGTGTTGCTGCGGGTACATCGGGTCGTACCAATACAATGGCTTCTGTTCCGCTGTTGCTGCGGGTGCTTGTGCAGGTTGCCCAGGATGCCCCAGCCAATAGCCTGTCCCGGTGCCAATGGCCAGGGCGAGTGCTGTGATCAAACCGATAGACGTGTTGTTCATGCACGCACCTCTCCATATACGAAGTGCAGGCGAGCGGCGGTCGCCGCTAGCTGCCCTTGCAGGTCGATATCCTGTAACCGTGCCTCGATGCGCTGACGCCGCGCTGTGACTACCTCTTCCAGCGCCGACTTGCCTGCCCGGTAGTCGGCCAAGGCCAGGCTGACGCGTTGTTCGGCCAGCGGCAGCAAGGTTTCGCGGCTGCGCGTCACCGCCCTTTGCAGGCGTTGGTATTCCGCCAGGTCAGCTTCGAGCTGCGCGGTGTGTTCACGCAGTGCCGCTTCCTGTTCGTCCTCCAGTTGCCGCACCTGGGCCTGGCGAGCGGCGATCATCGGGTCCTGCCGCGACCCGCTGAACAGCGGTAACTGGAAACTGACCTGCAGGCTGACCATGTTGCTGAATTCAGGCCCGCGGCGTTGGTAGTCAACCTGCCAGCCCCAATCTGACTTTTTCTCGGCGATGGCCTGCTGCACCTGAGCTTGGGCTTCACGGGTCATGGCCCCGTAGGCGGCCAACTCCGGATGGGCGTGTAGGGTGTGCAGGTAGTCAGGTGCGCGTACCGGCCACTGCGGAAACGTCGGCGCTTGTAATGCGTCGGCATCCTGTCCGATCCAGCGTTTAAGTGCGGCGCGGGCCTGGGTGGCTTGGGTCAGTAGTTGGTCCTTCTGCTCTTCCAGCTGCGCGGCCTCCTGGCCCGGGGCCAGGGCGTCGGCGGAAGCGCCGCCCCCTGCGGCCAGGCGTGCACGTACCGCCGCTGCCAGCAGGCGGTTCTCGTTGAACAGATTGTCGAACTGCTGCAATTTGCGTTGCAGGGTGTACGCGGTAATCCAGGCTTGTGCCGTGGCTGCACGCACTTTCAGACGCTCGAACAGCGCTTCGGCATCCGCCCGCTCGACCGTGGCCTGAGCGGTTTCGACCCGCGCTTTTCGTTTGTCGCGGTTGGGCACCTCCTGAGAAAGGCCGACCACCTGCATGGTCATGAAGTCTCGGTTGGTACTCCATCGATCGCTGCCATCCACGGGCAGGTTCTGCACACCGAGATTCAATCGTGGATCTGGCAATTCACCCGCAGGCACAACTGAGTGACGTGCTGCGGAAGCCTGTTCTTGGCGTGCTTGAAGCGAAGGTGCGTTGCGCTCGGCGAGTTGCAGCGCATCGTCCAGCGTGAGCGAATTCGCCTGCGCGGATAGCACCGGCAGCAGGAGTGTCAGGGCGGCAGCAAGCATCCGCCCTGAATGGGAACATAGGGGAGTCATGAAGATGATTCCTCGAAAAAACCAGCGCATAGGCGCGTGTCATCGTTCAGCCGCCGAGGCAGAACAATGGTGTGAGTTTTACGAAAGAATCAGGCCCGAGGAGGGCGCCAGTGATCGGGGGGAGCCCTGGTTAGAAGGCTTTGACCGTAGGTATCGACGGGACGTGGAGTGGCGAAGGTGAGTGCGGGCTCGACCATGCTGACCTGCAGTGTGCTTGCAGTTCTACATTCCTGACCGACTTTACAGGCTTTGGATGAGTGTTGGTTGGGCTCTCCGTTGTCTTGATCCTGGCAACAATCGTGGTCCATGCCTGCCATCATATCCATGCCCTGAGACTGCATCGGGCATGGTTCTATGGGTGAGTCGATTCCCGCCATCCCATGGAGAGGAAGCGCGCCCACGAGCATCAACATAGTTAGCAGTCGTAGGAATCGAATCATGATGGTCGAGTGTAGGCCAAAGCGGTTAGCGCAACATTAACGACGCGTGCGATTGTTAGCCGTTCGGTGCGCGGCAGGAAAAACGAAATTGAATGCTGTAACCCCTTCGGACGAGGTGCACCAGACTTTTCCATCATGTGCTTTGACGATGGAGCGGGTAATGGCCAGACCAAGCCCTGCATTGCTAGGTCCTCCTTCTCGCCTTGCCGGATCGGCCCGGTAGAAGCGATCAAAAATCTTGTTGATGTGTTGCGTGTCAATGGCGGACCCGCCGTTTTTGATCGTGAGGGTTACCTTGTCTGCTGCTTGCTGAATTTCTACCGAGATCTCGCTCCCGTCCGGCGTGTATCGCACGGCATTCGAGAGAACGTTGGATACAGCTCGATCAATCATGAGCCTGTCTCCGGAGATGATGCCTTTCCCTTGAAGCGTGAGGCGTATGTCGCGATCGTCGGCCAGCAACTGGTAGTACTCGAAGAGTTTGGCAACAAGGTCATGAAGCTGGATGTCCACCTGCTCAGGGATGATGAGGCCGTTGTCTGACTTGGCGAGGAAGAGCATGTCATCGATCATGCGTGACATCCGCTTCAGATCTTCCAGGTTTGAATACAGGTTCTCTTCATACGCGTCGACATCGCGCTTCCGGGACAGCACCACTTCGGTGTGCGTTAACAGGTTACTGACAGGCGTTCGCAACTCATGCGCGATATCGGCTGAGAAATTTGATAGACGAACGAAGGCATCTTCCAGGCGTGCGAGCATCCCGTTGAAGGACAAGATCAGTGTTTGCAGTTCGAGTGGTACAGGCTCCAGCGGGATTCGCTCTTGAAGTGACCTGGCAGATATGGACGTCGCAACCTTCGTAATTTGTTCGACGGGGCGTAGGCCACTTTTCGCGACCAGCCAGCCTATACCAGCACTGACCAACGCACTAATAACCAAACCAATCGCAAACCACCGCTGGAGGGTTTCGAAGAAGTGCGCATGGCTGGTGATATCCAGCATCAGCATGACGGTGCCGAGAGCTGGTTGGCCCTGGATCGCAACGTCAGCGGTGATACCGCGGAAATTATGGTATTCGTCCTGCCATTCCCACACCTCTTCCTTGTCAGCGCGCTTGTAGTGGTCTGGAATTTGTACGGCTTTGAGATCTGAAAATAGTACCTCACCCTGTGAGGTCAGCACCTCTGCCGTCAGATCCTGATGAGCACCCAGCAATGCGCGGAGTTGTGGTCTCAACTCTTCCATTCCCGTTCCAGGTGCCTGGATTGACAGAATGTGTCTCGTTGACTCCAGCTTCTCGGACAGCGCTTGTTCATCGAGCATGCGGAAGTGATGCTGGCTCAGCATGTTGAAGCTGATGCCCGCGACCACAAGAACAGCAATGACCGCGAACATGATCATCAGAGTCAGGCGCTTTACGAGCGAGGACCGGGACAAAATCACTCCGGGGCATCCATCATGTAGCCCATTCCTCGAGCTGTGTGAATGAGCTTAGGAGCAAAGTCATCATCAATCTTTGCCCGTAGCCGTCGTATCGCAACCTCGATCACATTGGTGTCGCTGTCGAAATTCATGTCCCACACCTGGGAAGCAATCAGAGATTTGGGGAGCACTTCACCACGCCGGCGCATCAAAAGTTCCAGAAGTGAAAACTCTTTAGCAGTAAGGTCCATTCGCTTGCCACCTCGAGTAGCTCTTCGTTTGAGGAGGTCTACCTCAAGATCCGCCATTCTCACAGTGGTCTGGGCTGCTGTGCTGGTGCCCCTGCGTAGTAAAGTCCGCACACGAGCGAGCAGTTCTGAGAAAGCAAAGGGTTTGATCAGGTAGTCATCGGCTCCCAGCTCAAGGCCCTTCACTCGATCATCCACCCCATCTCTGGCAGTCAGAAACAATACAGGGACGTCTTTGCCGGCTGCGCGGACCATTCGCAAGACTTCCCATCCTTCTAGCCCCGGCATCATCACGTCGAGTATCAGCAGGTCATAGCTTTCGCTCAGTGCATGTTGAAGGGCATCGGTACCCGTGAGGACCCGGTCAACAGTGAATCCCGCCTCTGCAAGGCCCTGTTGTAAATAAGCACCGGTTTTCGGTTCATCCTCAGCTACGAGTAGTTTCATGTGCTCAGCCTTCAAAAGGTGTACACACCCAGTGTGCAGCAAAAAAGTGAGCAAACCAGAAGCTGACGTAAAAGTAATGTTGGGATCAGCCAGCTGTCAGGGCCTGCCGTCTACGGTCATTGAAGACGGGCATTGCAGTCACGCCTGCCGTTATCGGTAGCAATGGTTTCAAACCACCTGATGGAGATAGTCCCGTGAAATCGATCAGACTTTTGCTTGTGGCTACATCTATGCTGCTGTCGTCGGCCGTTTTTGCTGAAGGTGGGAGCGATCGAGCAATAGAGCGGATGCAGCAGCTTCGCGACAAAGCCGAAGCAGTTCTGGTGAGGGCTGAAAAAGCTGAGCCCGGCCAACGACATGTGCATATGAAAGAGCACATGTCCATGCTTAAGGACCTGATGGGCCAATTGCACCAAGATCACCCCAAAGCGGGTATGTCCAAAGAAGATCACCTGGCGTGGATGGAGAAACACGACAAGATGGTTGATGACGTACTCAGTCAAATGGTTCGTGAACACAAATTGATGATGGCGGACAAGGAGTGTCATCCATAGCCCAGGATTCGTGGCCGTTCCCCCTCTGCTCCTTTGGCCTATCGGCGCCCACACGGCGCCGTTTTTTTTGTGGGCCGCATGAAGCTGACGGAACTGTAATGCCGAGCTCAGCTTTCTGAAAGCGCAGCCTGGCTAATGTGACCCCAAGCCTGAACTCCATGGGCCGCACAGTAATCCGCCGAGGAACAACAGATGAACTCGATCAAAGCTCTCGTAATGGTTATCACTTTTGGAATGGCTGGCCTTGCTCTGGCTGAAGGTGGTGGCGACCGTACCTTTGCGAAAATGGAGGCTGCCCGCCAAACCGCCACTGAGGCGTATCAGCTTGCACAGCAGAAGACCGACAAGGCGCCGATGGCAAGCCAAAGCCATAAACACGGGCAGCATGAGAACTGCTAATCCGAGCTTACAGAAATGTAATCACTCGGGAATCTTTTATGTGGCAGTTTCAAATCGCTTTCTCCCACTGTGGCTTGCGCTTTCGAGCAAGTCCATAAGACTTGTGGGACCCCCAAGGAAGCCGGGTCTGCGATCGAGCGGCCCGGATATCAGCGAATTATCTGACTGACTGGACACTACGGCATGCACAGCAAAACCACGAGACGATCTTTCGTCAAAGGCCTGGCCGCTACTGGACTACTGGGTGGACTGGGCATGTGGCGCGCGCCGGTCTGGGCTGTGACCAGCCATGGCCAACCGAATGTTCTGACAGGCACCGATTTTGATCTCTACATCGGTGAGCTACCGGTCAACATCACCGGAGCAACTCGCACAGCCATGGCAATCAATGGATCGTTGCCGGGGCCGATCCTTCGTTGGCGGGAGGGAGACACAGTCACGCTCCGCGTACGCAACCGCTTGAAACAGGACACTTCTATCCATTGGCACGGCATCATCCTGCCAGCGAACATGGATGGTGTGCCTGGTCTGAGCTTTCATGGCATCGCACCCGATGGCATGTATGAGTACAAGTTCAAGGTCCATCAGAACGGTACCTACTGGTACCACAGCCACTCCGGGCTCCAGGAGCAGGTCGGGGTGTATGGCGCCCTAGTCATCGACGCGAAAGAGCCTGAGCCGTTCACCTATGACCGGGACTACGTGGTCATGCTCAGCGACTGGACGGATGAAGACCCTGCACGTGTGCTGTCCAAGCTCAAGAAGCAGTCTGACTACTACAACTACCACAAGCGCACCGTGGGCGACTTCGTCAACGACGTAGGCGAGATGGGATGGTCGGCTGCGGTGGCGGATCGGAAAATGTGGGCTGAGATGAAAATGAGCCCTACCGACCTCGCTGACGTAAGTGGTTACACCTACACCTATCTGATGAACGGCCAGGCCCCGGACGGTAACTGGACGGGCGTGTTCAAACCGGGCGAGAAAATCCGCCTGCGCTTCATCAACGGCTCGGCCATGACGTATTTCGATGTGCGAATTCCCGGCCTGAAGATGACGGTTGTCGCAGCGGATGGGCAGCATGTCAAACCCGTTGCGGTCGACGAGTTCCGCATCGCCGTTGCCGAAACCTACGACGTAATTGTTGAGCCGGAAGACGAGCAGGCTTACACCATTTTTGCTCAATCCATGGATCGCACAGGCTACTCCAGAGGCACTTTAGCCCTTCGCGAAGGTATGCAAGCTGCAGTTCCGGCAGTTGATCCTCGCCCTCTCATTTCAATGAGCGATATGGGTATGGATCACGGCAGCATGGCTGGCATGGACCACGGCAAGATGGCTGGGATGGACCAAGGCAGCATGGCTGGCATGGACCACAACAAAATGGCTGGGATGGACCAAGGCAGCATGGCCGGTATGGACCACAGCAAAATGGCTGGGATGGACCAAGGCAGCATGGCCGGTATGGACCACAGCAAAATGGCTGGGATGGATCAAGGCAGCATGGCCGGTATGGACCACAGCAAAATGGCTGGGATGGATCAAGGCAGCATAGCTGGTATGGACCACAGCAAAATGGCAGGGATGGACCAAGGCGGCATGGCCGGCATGGACCACAGCAAGATGGCTGGTATGGACCACGGCAGCATGGGAGACATGGGCGGCGCCATGCAGTCTCACCCAGCCTCAGAAACTAATAACCCCTTGGTCGACATGCAGACTATGAGTCCAACGCCCAAGTTGGACGATCCGGGAATCGGCCTGCGCAACAATGGACGACGTGTCCTGACGTATTCGGATCTGCGCAGCACGTTCATTGATCCAGATGGACGTGAACCAGGGCGCAC
The DNA here is from genome assembly GCF_001753955.1 of Pseudomonas sp. NBRC 111139. NCBI lineage: Bacteria > Pseudomonadati > Pseudomonadota > Gammaproteobacteria > Pseudomonadales > Pseudomonadaceae > Pseudomonas > Pseudomonas sp. NBRC 111139. The sequence goes on along the minus strand of NZ_BCBP01000073.1, from coordinate 12,571 downwards.
CATCGAGCTGCATCTCACAGGCCATATGGAGAAGTTCGCCTGGTCCTTTGACGGCGTCAAATTCTCCGATGCTGAAGCCCTGCGCCTCAAGTATGGCGAGCGTCTGCGAATCACGTTGGTCAACGACACCATGATGACTCACCCCATCCACCTCCACGGAATGTGGAGCGATCTGGAAGATGAGGAGGGTAATTTCATGGTTCGAAAACACACCATCGACATGCCTCCAGGCTCAAAACGAAGCTACCGAGTAACCGCGGATGCTTTGGGCCGTTGGGCCTACCACTGCCACCTACTGTTCCATATGGAAATGGGCATGTTCCGAGAAGTCCGCGTGGACGAATGAACTGGAGATCCAAGATGAGCAAACCAATGAAGCGAAACGCCTTTTTCCTTTCTGCTGCGATGGCTGGTCTGTTTGCTGTTTATGCTCCTTCGTCGTGGTCCAGCGACAATCATGAACAGCACACCCAGAAGTCTGCCGATGCCGCGAAATCGAAGGGTTCTCAGGGCATGGATCATGACTCGATGAAGGGTATGGATCATGGCTCCATGAAGGGTATGGACCACGACAGCATGAAAGGTATGGACCATGGCTCGATGGAAGGTATGGATCACAGCAAAATGATGGAATCGCATGGCAGCGATAACGCTAAGGCAGGGAAAGATGACCAATAGCCTGGTACGACCATCGCTGCTGGCATTGACCGTTTCATTCAGCTTGCTGGGTGCTGCGCCCAGCTTTGCTGCTGAGGAGATGGACCATTCGGCAATGGGGCACGGAGCCATGGAAATGGATTCCGCTCCGTCGGCTGACCCGATGCCAGGCATGGACCACGCTCAGATGGGCGCGAGCAAGCAGCAGAAGAAAGCCGCGCCCGTTGATCACAGCAAAATGAAACACAGTCAACCTGCGGCCAAACCTGCACACATGGACCACAGCAAGATGGACCATGGCAGCATGCAGGGGATGGACCATGGGGCCATGGATCACTCGATGATGAACCATGGCTCTGATGCCCCAACGACGACTAGCCGTACTCCGATACCTGTGCTGACGGATGCTGATCGCCAAGCTGCCTTTCCTCCGTTGGGCGGGCATCAGATGCACGACAGCGCGATCAACAGCTTCTTCCTGCTAGATAAGCTTGAGTACCAGGATGCAGACGAAGGCAGCGCGCTGGCTTGGGAAGCCTCTGGATGGGTTGGCGGCGATATCAACCGGCTGTGGATCCGCTCCGAAGGTGAGCGGACGAATGGCGTCACCGAGGACGCAGAGTTGCAGCTTCTGTATGGGCGATCCATTAGCACATGGTGGGATGTGGTCGCTGGGGTGCGCCAGGATTTCCAACCAGGATCTCCACAGACATGGGGAGCTTTTGGTATCCAGGGCATGGCGCTCTATGACTTCGAAGCCGAAGCCACAGCGTTCATCGGTGAGAATGGCCAGACAGCTGCTCGGCTAGAGGGCGAATACGACATTCTCCTGACCAATCGCCTGATCCTGCAGCCAACCGCTGAAGCCAATTTTTATGGCAAAAACGATCCCGAGCGCGGGGTGGGTTCTGGCCTGGCAAACACCGAAGTCGGTCTGCGCTTAAGGTATGAGATCGTGCGCCAGTTCGCACCCTACGTCGGCGTCACCTGGAGCCGCTCCTACGGCAAAACGGCAGACCTGATCCGCGATGAAGGCGGGGATGTCGATGAAGCGCGTTTCGTTGCCGGCATTCGGATGTGGTTTTGAGAGCCTGACATGAAGAGAACAATTACAACGTTGGTAGCAGCAGGCGCCGTGGGTAGTGCGGCGGCGTTGGGGGCCGCGTATTTTGGCCTGGTCAACGTCGGTGCTGATGATCCTCACTTCCCAGCCGTGCATGCTTTCCTCGCCATGGCGCGGGATCGCTCCATTGAAGTGCGCGCACGGGACATCGAGGTACCGAACCTAAAGGATGAAACCCTTATCCGTACAGGTGCCGGTAACTACAATGCGATGTGCATTGGCTGCCACCTCGCCCCTGGGGTGGATAAAACCGAGCTCAGCCAAGCGCTTTATCCGGCACCGCCCAATCTTGCCAAGATTGGTTCAAGCAATAACCCCGCAGCGGCCTTCTGGACCATTAAACACGGTATCAAGGCTACCGGCATGCCCGCTTGGGGCAAGAGCATGGGTGACCAGTACATCTGGGGTATTGTCGCTTTCCTTGAGCAAATGCCGCAGATGAACGCAGAGCAGTACAAGGCCCTGGTAACAACCAGTGGCGGCCACCAGCACGGTGGTGGGGAAAGTGAGATGCACAACCATGAGGGCCAGCATGGCGGCAATGAGCCAGACCATCATGGCAAGGTTTCCTCTGAGGCAGGGCACCACGATATGGAGCAGTCAGAGGCTCATCACTCACACTCGGCAGATTCCGAGGGTCACGAATCTGAGGGCGGCCATCATGATGCTACCGAGTCCTCTAGTGATCAGAATTCCAAACCAGGTTCGAAGACGCACACACACAAAGATGGAAAGGTACACACCCATGAAGGCTAACAGCCGCTTTCTCAGGTTGGCCGCCTTCGCGGCATTCATCGCGCTGCCGCCAGTCTACGCAGCCGTACCGACCACGATTGATGTTCATCGGGATGCCAATTGCGGCTGCTGTAAAAAGTGGATCGCACACTTGGAACAAAATAGCTTCAAGGTCATTGACCATGTTGAAACCGACATGAGTGCTGTAAAACAGAGCCTTGGGGTCGCACCGCGTTTGGCTTCCTGTCACACGGCAGTGATTGATGGGAAGTTTGTCGAAGGACACGTGCCAGCTGAGCAGGTTCGTGAGCTGGCAAACAGAGATGATCTGATCGGTGTCGCCGTCCCAGGTATGCCGGCAGGCTCCCCAGGTATGGAAGTGGATGGTGTCACTCATGCATACCAAGTCATCGGTTTCAACAAGAGCGGGCAGGATGTAGTGGTTGCGGAGTATCCAGGCCACTGATCGACAGTTTTCCCAACGCAAACGGCGCTTTTAAAGGCGCCGTTTTAGTTTGAATAGAGTTCAAGAGCTCAGTTCTGGCCGCGGCAATTGATGCCAGCTGCGCGGTATTCGAGAATGTTGAGCTTGCCTGTCGAGTCTTCATAGGTCATTTGCGCAGGCATCACATCACAGCTTCCCCGGTTTGAGGTCACAGCAATCACTTTTGCTACATCGAGCTCCATGCCGTAGCGGTAGTGGACTACCTCTGGGGGATTTTTACCGATGGAGGCTGCGTATGCGCGCATGGCCTGCTCATTCGCCTGAATCATTTTCCCGTGCAGGCGGTCGGACCCGCCCTCAGCCATCGCGGCCGAGGAAGCCATCAGAATCAGTATGGCGGCAACGCCGTTGAGAGCTTTCATGTTCGTCACTCCGATTTGGTGTGATTGAATCTTAGGGGGCAGCACCTGTCTCTCGGGTGATCTGTGGATTACATCTTTGTCAGTCGGCAAGCGGTGTCGAACGGCATTCTCTGAGAGCTGGTGAAAGGCCAGAAAAGCTCATTCCCTGGGCGCAGCATAGATCCTGGGTGAGCGCCTCGTCAGTGCCTTGCGTGTGCATTCCGAGCACGGGTATTGGGATGCCAAAGCAGTGGTCAGTGCCACGGGCACCTGGAGCAACCCTAATATCCCTGCTTATCCCGGTGCCGAGCTGTTCCGTGGTCAGCAGCTGCATTCAGCTCATTATGTTGAGCCGCTGGCCTTCTCGGGTAAGCGAGTACTGATCGTCGGTGGAGGTAACTCCGGGGCACAGATTCTCGCTGAGGTTTCCCAAGTAGCGGATGCGACCTGGGTAACGCCCACCGAGCCACTCTTCCTGCCTGATGATGTGGATGGTCGAGTGCTGTTCGAACGGGCGACAGAGCGCTGGAAAGCGCAGATGGAGGGCCGTGTGATTGAGCAGCCAGTCGGTGGGCTGGGCGATATCGTGATGGTCCCGGCTGTGGTCGAGGCGCGTGAGCGAGACGTTCTGCACGCTGTGCGGCCCTTCGTTCGTTTCACCCCCGACGGTGTGGTTTGGGCGGACGGCTCGGAGACCGCGGTCGATGCGGTGATCTGGTGCACCGGATTCAAGCCGGCGCTGGGGCACTTGGCGAGCCTCGGGGTAGTCACGGGTGACGGACGCGTCGAAGTTTCAGGTACACGGTCAGTGAATGAGCCTGCCCTTTGGCTGGTGGGTTATGGCGAGTGGACAGGCTCTGCATCCGCGACCTTGATCGGGGTGACACGCACAGTCCGCAGCACTGTTGTTGAGATCGAGCAGTTTATGGTGAAAGCGGAGGCTTGAGTGCATCCGCTCTTCCCCTGTGCTCAGTGGGTCTGCTGCGCCATTTCGCTGTGTCTGGGCAACCCGAGCGAGATGAGCGCGGCAGCCAATACGAAGATGCTGGAAACCCACAGGCAGGCCTGCAAACCGTAGGCTTGGAACACCCAGCCTGACAGCAGTGTACCGACCAGCCGCCCCAGGGCGTTGGACATGTAATAGAACCCTACATCCAGGGAGACGCCGTCTTCCTTGGCATAGCTGACGATCAGGTAGCTGTGCAGCGAGGAGTTCACCGCGAACAGCACACCGAACAGCATCAGCCCACCGAGCAGCACCACCTGGGCCGACCAGCCTGCCGATAGGCCCACGGCAATGAGCGCAGGCAGTCCCGCCAGGGCGATCGCCCAAATGAAGGCCGCTCGACCGTCCGGCACGTGACCGCGCTTCTTACCGGTGATGTGAGGAGCAAACGACTGGACGATGCCGTAGCCAATGATCCACGCGGCGAGGAAGCCGCCGACCAGCCAGAAGTCCCAGCCAAACGCGGTGCTCAGGTACACCGGCAGCGCCACGACGAACCAGACGTCCCGGGCACCAAAGAGAAACAGCCGTGCGGCCGAGAGGATGTTGATGGCTCGGCTCTTGGACAGCATGTCGCGGAACTTGGGTTTGGCCTTGGCTTTGCCCAAGTCCTTTTTCAGCAGCACCAGACTGCCAATCCAGATCAGGGCCAGTACTGCCGCCATGGCCAGCACCGCCAGGGTGAAGCCGAGCAACGCGAGCAGTGCTCCGCCGAGGAAAAAGCCCACGCCTTTGAGCGCGTTCTTCGAGCCCGTCAGGATGGCCACCCATTTGTAGAGCGTCCCCTGTTGGCTGTCCGGTACCAGGAGCTTGATGGAGCTCTTGGCGCTCATCTTGTTCAGGTCCTTGGCGATGCCGGACAGCGCCTGAGCGGCCATCACCCACGGCACCGTAAGCCAGGCTGCCGGCACTGTGAGCATCAGCAGTGCAAAGACCTGCATGCCCAAGCCGATGTTCATGGTGCGGTTGAGTCCCAGGCGGGCGCCGAGGTAGCCACCCACCAGGTTGGTGATCACGCCGAACACTTCGTAGAACAGGAACAGCGCGGCGATCTGCAGCGGCGTGTAGCCCAGCGAATGGAAGTGCAGTACCACCAACATGCGCAACGCGCCGTCGGTGAGGGTGAAGGCCCAGTAGTTGCCGGTAACCAGCAGGTACTGACGCACTTCCGCAGACAGGGCTGACAACGCCTTCATGATCGCTGTTTACTCCGCTGCGCCGACCAGGCGGGCCAGTTCCGCTGCACGGTTGGCGTAGCCCCATTCGTTGTCATACCAGGCGTAGAGCTTCACCTGGGTGCCATTGACCACCAAGGTCGACAGTGCGTCGATGATCGAGGAGCGCGGATCGGTGCGATAGTCGATGGACACCAAGGGGCGCTCTTCGTAGCCCAGGATGTCTTTCAACGGGCCTTCGGCCGCCGCCTTCAGCAGAGCGTTGACCTCTTCAGCCGTTGTCTCACGTTCCACTTCGAACACGCAGTCGGTCAGCGAGGCGTTGGCCAGCGGTACGCGCACGGCGTGACCATTCAACTTGCCGCGCAGCTCGGGGAAGATCTCGGCGATCGCAGTAGCCGAGCCCGTGGTGGTTGGGATCAGGCTCATGCCAGAGGCACGGGCGCGGCGCAGGTCCTTGTGCGGCGTATCAAGGATGCTCTGGGTGTTGGTGAGGTCGTGGATGGTGGTGATCGATCCGTGGCGGATGCCAAGGTTCTCGTGAATCACCTTGACCACCGGGGCCAGGCAGTTGGTAGTGCAGGAGGCGGCGGTAACGATGCGATGCTGCGCCGGGTCGAACAGGTGCTGGTTGACGCCCATCACCACGTTCAGTGCGCCTTTCTCCTTCACTGGAGCGCAGACCACCACACGTTTGACGCCCTGATCCAGGTAGGCCTGGAGCACGGCTACCGACTTCATCTTGCCGCTGGCCTCGATGACCAGGTCGCAGCCTGACCAGTCGGTGTCGGCGATGGTCTTGTTCGCGGTGACCTGAATGCGCTTGCCATCGATCACCACCGTACTGCCCTCAGCACGGGCTTCACGGAGCCAGCGGCCGTGGACCGAGTCGAAGTTGATCAGGTGGGCATGGGTCTCGGCGTCGCCGGCCGGGTCATTGATCTGCACAAACTCGAACTCTGGCCAGTCCCAAGACGCGCGCAGCGCCAAGCGACCGATACGGCCAAACCCATTGATACCTACTTTGATAGCCATGTTCTTGTTCTCGGGTCGCGATTAGCGAAGGGTCAGAGGGTAACGCTGAACTGGTTGATGTAGCCGACGTGCGCAGGGTTCTGAATTGCACGTGGACGCAGGGCCTGGACCTGGGAAACAGCTTCCTGCACAGGGATGCCGCACTCGATCATCAGGCGGGCGGCAAACAGGCCGGTGCGGCCAGAGCCGCCCTTGCAGTGAATGGCGATCGTCTTACCGGTCACCACCAGCTCTTTCAGGCGTTCCCGGTGAGTTTCCCAGGCAGCAGCAAACGGCTCACCGGGTGCTTCGTCGTCTTCGACCGGCAGGTGGAACCATTCGAGGCCCAGCAGTTGGCACTCCTCGGGAAGCAGATCGATCTCGTTCTGCAGCAGTTCTTCACTCGGCATCAGGGTTACCAGCGCGCTCGCGCCGGCATCGCGCAGCGTTGCCAGAGCCTGAGATACCGATGTCTCCTTGGTACCTGGGCACGGAGTGAAGATCAGCTGGCCGACCAGTTCGGAATTAGCCAACACGGAATACGGGTGCAATTGCATGCTCACAAAGCCTCAAATGGATCGTTGATTGACACGCTTGGATAGTTCTTCAGCCGACTCTTTACGTTCGGAGTAGCGATCGACCAGATAGTCGGAGCGATCACGAAGCAGCAGGGTGAACTTCACCAGCTCCTCCATCACGTCGACGACACGGTCGTAGTACGAAGAGGGTTTCATGCGACCCGCCTCGTCGAATTCCAGGTAGGCCTTCGGCACGGACGACTGGTTAGGGATGGTGAACATGCGCATCCAGCGGCCGAGGACGCGCAGCTGGTTGACCACGTTGAACGACTGCGAGCCACCGCAGACCTGCATCACCGCAAGGGTTTTGCCTTGGGTCGGGCGCACGGCGCCCATGCTCAGTGGAATCCAGTCGATCTGCGATTTGAACACGCCAGTCATTGCGCCGTGGCGTTCTGGCGAGCACCAGACCATGCCTTCCGACCACAGCACCAGGTCGCGCAGCTCCTTGACCATGGGGTGGTCATCGGGCACGTCATCCGCCAGCGGCAGCCCGGTCGGATTGAATATCCGCGTCTCGGCACCGAAGTGTTCCAGCAGGCGTGCAGCTTCTTCCGTCAGCAGGCGGCTGAAGGAGCGTTCGCGGGTCGATCCGTACAGCAGCAGGATGCGAGGCTTATGGGTGGACTTTTGCTCGACTGCCAGCTTGTCTGCTGTCGGCAGTTCGACCAGATCGTTGTCGATGTTGGGGATGTGGTGTTCGGTCATGATTTACTCCTGAGACAAGGCGCCAGATGGCTGATCGAACCAGCGGCGCTTGAGCCACAAGGCCACGCCCACCAGGGAGATCAGTACCGGCACTTCCACCAAGGGCCCGATGACGGTGGCAAACGCGACCGGCGAGGCAAGACCGAAGGTGGCGATGGCCACGGCAATGGCCAGTTCAAAATTGTTACTCGCTGCGGTGAACGCCAGAGCAGTGGTACGTGGGTAGTCAGCTCCCAGCAGCTTGCCCATCCAGAAGCTGATGAAGAACATCACCACGAAGTAGATAGTCAGCGGGATAGCGATGCGCAGCACATCCAGCGGCAGTTGCAGCACCATGTCGCCTTTCAGGCTGAACATGGCCACGATGGTCAGCAGCAACGCCAAGAGCGTCAGCGGGCTGATCCTCGGAATGAAGCGCTCCTGGTACCAGGTCTCGCCCTTGCTGCTGATCAGAATCTTGCGGGTCAGGAAGCCGGCCAGGAACGGGATGCCCAGGTAGATCAGTACCGATTGGGCGATGTCGAGGAAGCTGGTCTCGATGACGCTACCCTCAAGGCCAAACAGAGGTGGCAGCAGGCCAAGGAAGATCCAGGCGTACACGCTGAAGAACAGGATCTGGAAAATGCTGTTGAAGGCGACCAGGCCCGCCACGTACTGGTTGTTGCCACCGGCGATCTGGTTCCACACCAGCACCATGGCGATGCAGCGCGCCAAGCCGATGAGGATCAGGCCAGTCATGTACTCAGGCTTGTCGGAAAGGAACACTACTGCCAGCCCGAACATCAGTACCGGGCCGATTACCCAGTTCTGGACCAGCGACAGCACGAGGATGCGCTTGTCCTTGAAAACCTGAGGCAGTTCCTCGTATTTCACCTTCGCCAGCGGCGGGTACATCATGACGATGAGGCCAATCGCGATGGGGATGTTTGTCGAGCCTACCGACAGGCTATTCAGCCACGCAGGCAATCCCTGGAACAGGCTGCCCAGACCAATGCCCAGGCCCATGGCCAGAAAGATCCAGACCGTCAGGTAGCGGTCTAGGAATGAAAGTCGGCTTTTGCTCATGGTGGATCTCCCTAAACGTCAGAGCGTTCCGATGCGGGCCAGCTCGACCTTGAGCTGGGCGGCATCCATTTGGTCGAAAGGCAGTGCGATGAATGCCTTGAGGCGTCGCTTGATCTGTTCAAGCGTGTTGTCGAATGCCGCGTCCAGCTCGGCGGCACTACCGTGCAAATCCGAAGGGTCAGAAAGTCCCCAGTGGGCTTTCACTGCTGGTCCGAAGAACACGGGGCAGGCTTCGCCAGCGGCCTTGTCGCAGACGGTGATGACGAAGTCCGGTGCCAGCTCGGCGTGTGCATCGCTGGATTTGCTGCTGAGGCCATCGGTGGAAATACCGGCGCGCTGCAGCGCGGAGATGGACAGCGGATGTACCTCGCCCTTGGGCTGGCTTCCGGCGCTGTAGGCCTTCATGCCGGCCGGAGCCAGGTGATTGAAAACAGCCTCGGAGAGGATGCTGCGGCAGCTATTGGCGGTGCAGAGGAACAGAACTTTCATCGGCTTTTGCTCGGCAGTAATCAGCAGCAGGTAGCAGCACGCTGTGGGCGGTCACCCATGGCGTCCAGTCGAGTGGAACTGCTGTTCAGCCACTCGCTGTTGGCCTCCAGCGTCGTTTTCAGGATCTCGCGTACCCAGGCGGGCAGCTCTGGATGCAGCCGGTAATAAACCCATTGGCCCTGGCGGCGGTCTGCCAGCAGGTCACAGGTGCGTAATTGCGCCAAGTGGCGGGAAACCTTGGGCTGGCTTTCTTCCAGCGCACAGGTCAACTCACAGACGCAGAGCTCTTCCTCGCGGGCGATCAGCAGCATCATCCGAATGCGGTTCTCGTCGGCGAGGCATTTGAAAACCTTGGTAGGGGTCAGTGGATCAGTCATAACGATTCTCAGTGTTTGGTTTTCACGAAGACGAACATCTTGATGCGCTCATGGATCTCGTGAAGCGTATGGCGGAAGGCATCGTGCTTGTCGCTGGTGACCGGATCTTCAAAGTGCCACGCCAAGCGCTCGCCCAATGCCGGTAGTAACTGGCACTCCAGCGCCGCCTTGTCGCAAAGGGTGATGAGGTAGTCGAAGTGTTCGCCGGCGAACTCATCGATGGACTTGCTGCGCGGCCGCTGGCATCGATACCGAGGTGCTCAAGCGCCGCGAAGGTACGCGGATCTACTTCGCCAGGCTGAGTGCCGGCGCTGAATGCTTCAAAGCGCACAGGGTCTGTGTGTCGGAGCAATGCTTCGGCGAGCTGGGAGCGAGCAGCGTTTGCGGTGCAAACAAACAGGACGCGGATCTTGCCAGTCATCGCGAGGTACTATGCATGTATATGATTTTTCGAATATACGCTTTTCCGAATGTATCGCAACCCCTCCGGTGATGGGTGGCTTTACATGTGCATATTCGTGCACATATATTGGCGGCATGACGACCAACCAGAACCTCCGCACCCAAGCCATCGACGCTGCCATCGAGTCGCTGGACGAAGCCTTCTTCAAAGCACTCTGCGAGCCCTCCAGGGTCGCGGTGTTCAAGCGCGTGCTCCTGCTGGGCCGGGCGGATGTCGGCGAAATCGCTAAAGAGCTGCCGCAGGAGCGCTCGGTGGTCTCCAGGCACCTGCAGGTGCTGCACGATGCCCAGATCGTGAAAGCCACCAAGGTGGGCAGGCAGGTGTTCTACGAAGTGAATGGTGGGGCGATCGTCGAGCGCCTTGAGGGCCTGCTCCAGCGAACCAAGGGTCTGGTTTCGCTGTGCTGCCCGTAGCTCGTGCCCTTTTTTTGTCCTGATATATGCTTGAGTGCGCACATATGAATAAATCGAGTCGCGCGGTGGATGTGATCGTCATCGGTGGTGGGCAAGCGGGCTTGGCGCTTGGCTGGCATTTACAGCAGCACGGCTTGGACTTTCTGATCCTAGATGAGCAGACGCGCCCAGGCGGAAACTGGCGCAAGTACTACGACAGCCTGCTGCTTCGTCATCTGGAACGGGTTGGTTCGACGGAAACACCCGCTCAACGATCGCGCAATCCAGCCAACGGCCTTCAAGACAAGCGTGCTTCTCATAGACGCCAACCGTCCTGAAACCGCAGGACTGACAGAGCGCGAGGCTCGCCTCGTTGAAGGTGAAAATGCGGGAGAGGACTTTCCAGAAGCCGCGTGCCTCAGCCTCACTGAGCAATGCCTTGAGCAGCGCCTTGCCGATGCCACGTCCGCGGACGTCACGGCCCAGATAGATCGAGAAGTCGGCGATGCCGGCGTAGCACGAACGCGCGCGGTAGCTGCTCAGGTTTGCCCACGCCACTACCGCACCGTCGACCTCGACGACCAGCACCGGATGGCGAGACATGTCGGCCACCCAGGGCTGCACATCCATGGCGCTGCGTGGTTGGGTCTCGAACGTAGAGCTGCGGTCTTCGATCCCCTGGTTGTAGATCTCGGCAATGGCCTGGACATCGCTGAGTTGAGCAAGGCGAATGTGCATCTGGCTTCCTTTCGCGGGAACTAGTGGTTAGAGGGCTGGGTTTTTCTTTCGGCAACTGCTTATTCACCCCCCGGCCTACTTGCACTGTACAACGCGGGAGTGGGGTTTTCACATTTCGGCGGCGACTCGCCGAGAATCAGTACTTGCTAGGGATGTTCGCAACCAACAAATTGGCTGGGGGAAACCGTTCGACTCGCTCCTCCTTGATGCAGTCCCACGCCCATTTATGTAGCGATGCGCTGCGCAGGAAATCACCTACCAATTCGATAGGAATCTGGTCTTCGTCGACAGCAAGTTTGTAACTAGGCTGCATGGCATAGCACACGTCCATTCCCATTCGACCACTAAGCAACTGGTTAATTACCTTCACCCGCTGAGTCCAGGTCAAACGCTGCTTTCTACGCTTCGAGTTCTGATAGACCATCAAATTTAGGTGGAGAGACGCATGTATATATGCACCTATGCAAATACGCTGAACATTTTGAGCTCTGAACGACTGCGGTCAATCATTCGCAACGAGTCTGATTTGCGCCCAATGCCCAGAAAATCTGCACCGCTGATTGAGCACGACAACATTTGCGGCGCTCAGTATTACGCGTCTCAAGGAGATGAACTGCCATGAAAACGATCGCTAACACAGCTGAAAGTTTGAGCAGCCTCGGGCTGAGCGAGATGGCTGAGGCATACGAGCGCCAGCTGGACGATCCGGCGCTGCTCGGTCAACCCTTCGAGACCCGCCTCGGCCTGATGATGGATGCGAAAAAAAGCGAGCGCGAAACCCGGAAAATTGAGCGCCTGCTCAAGGCGGCCAAGCTGCGAGAGACGCAGGCCACACTCGAAAACATTGAGTTCAAAGCATCGAGAGGCCTCGACCGAAACACCATCATGACACTCGGCGAGTGCGAGTGGCTCTACTCATCCACTCACGCGCATATCGCGATCAGCCGAAAAAATAATCTCTGTGACCTTGAGGTTCTCTCGATGAGGCGAGTGATGAATGCTGTAGCAAGCCCCGCCTACTACCTTGTAGATATAGCCCTCATCCGTTCCTGAGGCATCTTCAGCAATGCTCACTTCCTGAAGCGGTTCCATCACCCAGTCTTTCCCACCTCTCATGTGGCCAGGAGACATCAGATGTGCCTGCGCGATCCATGAGCAGTCATCAAGCTCCGAAAGCATCTGTTTAAGTATCGGTACCGTGGGGA
>NZ_BCBP01000072.1:0-33961 GCF_001753955.1 Pseudomonas sp. NBRC 111139 | reverse complement strand
GCGCATAGCAGGTCAGCACCACGCCGATGCCCAACACGTCGTCTGCCAATGCCGAAGGCTGGTGCTCGGCCACCGCCACCACGCCGACCAGTGCCAGCACCACGGTGCCCAGGCGGCGAACCCAGCCGCGCAGGAACTCGACCTGCGGTTTGTGCCAGCGGAAGTGGACTTCCGCCACGCCACCGGGTGCGAGGATACGGTAGGCGGTGTAGAACACCAGCCAGGCCTGGGCCAGCTGCCAGAGTGCGGCGCCCAGGTTGGCATTCTGCCCGCGGGCGTCGATCTGCAGGGCGTAGCTGCACAGCGCCAGACCAAGGCTGACCGGCATCGCCAGCAGAATGTTGATTAGGATTGCCTGGGGCGTGTGCCATTGGCTGTCACGGCGGAAGTGGCCGATATCCTGGTGCACTTTGCCTAATCGTTGGTAAAGGTATTTGCGCCGCCACAACAACGCGCCGATCACCAACAGCAGCGGCAGGAACAGCAACGGGCGCTGGCTCAGGCCATCGGCCAGCTCTTTCAGGCTGGAGCCCCACGGCAGGTTGGCGACCTGGTCGGCCAGGCGCTCCGGCACGTATTGCAGCCAGTCCCAGTCCAGCGGCTTGTTGCTGGGGATCCAGAACATTTGCTCGTCGAGGGTGGTGCGCAGGCTCTGCGCGGTGCCCAGTAGCTGCTTCTGGTTGAGCTGCAGGGTGATCGATTCGTTGAGCAGCGCCGACAGCTCGCGGTTCAGCCGCTCCAACAGGTCGCTGCGGGTGATGGCCACTTCCAGCAGGGCCTTGCGCAGCTGCGGGGTCACATCTTCCTGCGGTTGCGCCGCCAGCAGCTTGTCGACGTAGGTGACCGGGCTGCTCATCTGCTCGCGCTGCTGGTTGACTTCGAACTGGTACAGGCGGGTGTCGGCGATCTGGTCGGCCAGGTCGCGGTCGACCTTCAGGTGCGGCAGGGTCTGCTTCTGCTTGTAGAGAATCTTCGACAGCAGCAGGCTTCCCTTGAGCACGTTGATCTGCTCGTCAAGCGCCTGGTCGGCCTGGGTCAGGCTGTCGAGTTGCTGCTTGGTGCGCAGGTTCTGCTGGGTCAGTTCGTTAAGGCGGTCGGTGCTCTTGAGCAGGTAGTCGGAAAGCTTGAGGTTGATCGCGCTTTCAGTGGCCAGCAGGCTGCTGCCGCCGGCCTTCTGAGCCTCAATCGACTGCTGGGTGACGGCTTCCTGGGACTGGGCCAGGCGTTTGGCGTTGATCAGCGTCTGCAGGTCCTGGATTTCCTGCTCCAGGCGCGCAGCGCGCTCGACCAGCAGGTCGTGACGCGCATTGCCGAGGTCTTGCAGCAGGCTGTTGCCGGCCAGTTCCTGGCGGCGCAGCAGGGTCAGCGCGTTGAGCGAGGCCAACTCGGCGTTGAGCTGATTGCGCTGGTCGGCATTGATGGCTTTGCCACCGTCCTTGCCGGTTTTGAGTATGTTGTTGATCTGCTGGGTGCGGGTCTGGCTGCTGCTGATCTCCGCCTGGGCACGCTCGGGGCGGGTTTGCGAGTTGATGATCAGGCTGTTGGCGTCAGACAACGCCTTTTGCAGCTCGCCCTGCAGCGTGTTGCGTTCGCTGAGCATCTGTTCAAGCTGTGGCACGGTGAGGTTGGCGTAGCGCTGTGCCACCGGTTGTGCCTTGGTTTCCTTGAGCCTGGCCAACTCCTTCTGGCTGTCGCTGGTCTCCTTGGGGGCACTGCTCAGCTGCTGCTTGAGTGCAGCCAGTTTCTTTTCGTTGTCTTCCTTGGCAGCAAGCAGGCTCAACGTTTGTTCGAGCACCTGCTGCAGCGCCTTCTGGTCTGCCTCGGGCAGCTTGCGCTCGGCGATCTTGTCGAGGCTGTTCTGGATACTGGCGGTGGTCGGGGCTTCTGCCGCGCTAGCGGCAAAAGAAAGGGACAGGCACAACCCGAGCAGGGCTGTGCGAAGGTACACGCGCAGGGACATAGGCAGACTACTTGTGGATCCGGCTGAAACGAAGTTTAGAGGAACAATCCTGGTCCGGGTCGCGTTCCTTCGGGGAATCTGACGCCTACTTTCTGGATCTTGTTCCCGTCCATGGTCGCCACGGTCCAGATCGTGCCATGCCATTCGACCTGGTCCCCCACTACTGGAGCGCCTCCGACCTTCTGTCGGATGAACTGCGCCAGCGGCATTTTCGCGTCGAGGCCATCGAGCTTCAGGCCATACAACGCTGCCACCGCCCCCAGTTCGGCATCGCCTTCGAGCACGAAGTCGCCGAAGAAACGCAGGTCCAGGCCACGCTGTGGCGCTTGGCTGAACAATTTGCCGAGGGCCGGCAGGTTGTGCTCGTGGCCGATCACGCAGAGCATGTCGCCCACTTCCAGCACGGTGCTGCCCGACGGGTGCAGCAGTTGCTCGCCACGGAACAGCGCGGCAATCCGTGTGCCTTCGGGCATTTTCAGCTCGCGCAGGGCGGCACCGATGCACCACTTTTCGGCGCCCAGGCGGTAGACGAACATTTCCCACTCGCTGGTGATGTGCACTTCCAGGGCGGAGCGGGAAATCGGCGCCGGGTCTGGCGGTACGGTCACTTTCAGCAGCTTGGCCATCCACGGTAGGCTGGTGCCCTGCACCAGCAGTGACACCAGCACGATGAAGAACGCCAGGTTGAAGAACAGCTGGGCGTCTGGCAGGCCCGCCATCAGCGGGAACACCGCCAGAATGATCGGTACCGCGCCGCGCAGGCCGACCCACGAAATGAAGCCCTTTTCGCGGCCGTGAAAAGCCTTGAACGGCAGCAGGGCCGCGACCACCGACAGTGGCCGCGCCACCAGGATCATCCACAGCGCCAGGCCCAGTGCCGGCAGGGCGATGGGCAGCAGGTCGTGCGGCGTGACCAGCAACCCCAGCACCAGGAACATGCCGATCTGCGCCAGCCAGGCCATGCCGTCGAGCATGTGCAGGATGCCGTGGCGGCTGCGGATAGGCTTGTTGCCCAGCACCAGGCCGCACAGGTAAACGGCGAGGAAACCGCTACCATGCAGGGCGTTGGTCAGCGAGAACACCACCAGGCCACCGGCCACTACCAGAATGGGGTAAAGGCCGCCGGCCAGGTTGATGCGGTTGACCAGTTGCAGCATCAGCCAGCCACCGCCCAAGCCCAGCAGCCCGCCGATACCGAACTCACGCAACAAGTGGCCCAGCAGGCCCCAGTGCAGCCCGGTCTGGCCGCTGGCAATCATGTCGATCAAGGTGACAGTGAGGAACACCGCCATCGGGTCGTTGCTGCCCGACTCGATCTCGAGGGTAGCCGTAACCCGCTCGTTCAGGCCTTTGCCGCCGAGCAGCGAGAACACTGCAGCGGCGTCGGTGGAGCCGACGATCGCACCGATCAGCAAGCCCTGAATCAGGCTCAGGTTGAACAGCCAGGCGGCAACCAGGCCGGTGAGGGCGGTGGTGATCATCACCCCGACCGTGGCCAGCGACAGCGCCGGCCACAGCGCCACGCGGAAGCTTGCCACCCGCGTACGCAGGCCACCGTCAAGCAGGATGACGGCCAGTGCCAGGTTGCCCACCAGGTAGGCGGTTGGGTAATTGTTGAAGATGATGCCGCCACCATCGACACCGGCGACCATGCCGACGGCGAGGATGATGACCAGAATAGGGATGCCCAGGCGCGACGATAGCGAGCTGACCAGGATACTTGCACCCACCAGCAATGCGCCGATCAGGAACAGGCTGTTGATGGTGCTTGCATCCAAAGGCAGGTACTCCGAGACAGCGGGGAAGGGACGTGGTAGCGCATTTTCCAGCAAAAGCTAGCAGGTCGCGTGCCAATCGATTCTAACCTGAGGCCGACGCAGGCTGTAAAGCGATACCGCATCGTCGCTGCGGCTTGCGGCTGTAATGGTTTGCCCACTGTCAGGCAGCCAAGTGACATGAATGTCAAAGAAACCATTTCTCTCGCCCAGGTGGCCCAGCGCCTGCTCGGGCAATTTCCTGATTTGCACAGTTTGGCGCGCCAGGCGGCGGGCCATGTGCTTCGCCGCCAACTGGGGTACTGGCTGGATCCGGACGGGCTCTATTGGCACGAGTTCCAGTCGGCGGCCAGCAGTTCGTTGAGCTTCACCGGCTGGCGCCACAGTGGGCCGCCACGACGCTCTTTGAGCCTTACCGAACTGGTCATCCAGCGATTTAGCCCGCAGCAGCAGGCCAGTGCTGACGAGTTGAGTATTTATGGTGGCTTCTACCGGGTGGATGCCAGCCACGCAGTTTACGACGAACGCAACGAAGTGCGGCTCGACCCTCAGCAAGTACTGACGGCGTTCTGGCGGTTGGACTTTGCAGGGCGCTACACCGAGGCGCTGGGCACGTTTCGAGCACGGCATGGCGAAGACTACTGTGTGCTGGCCCGTGCCCGCTTCATGGCTGCTGTGGGCCAATCTGGGTTGAGCGAACATGAGCGCCAGGAGCTAATGGGGGTGACGCTCGCTGCACCCGCACTGCCGACTACCGTAAAAGCCTTGCGACTCGCCCGGCAAGCGAGTGCTCAATCTGGGTGGAACGCGCTTGTCATTGGCAGTATCAGCGCCAAGCTGATGTTCTTGCGCAAGCTGAAGACTGGCAGGTTGTGCCTCTATCTTGCCGATGTTCAGGCTGTGGTGCAGGTGTTCGACGATCGTCATGCGTTTCAGGAGTGGATGGCTGACCAGGCCGCCACGACGGTGGGGCGAGAGCGGCTGGTCAGGCTGTTCGTCGGGGACGGGGTACTGGCGCAGTCGCTACGCCCGCGACTACGCAATTACTTCAAGTTGCTCGCACAGTCGCGAGGTGACACCGCCATCTTGGGGCAGTCCATTGAAGGGGACCTGTTCGTTCGTCTACGTGATGCGGTGATGGATGATCTGACCCGCGATGCTCACGAACGGCTGACCACCAATGCCCAGCTGCGAAAGGCCGAGTGGCTGGCGGGCGTGCAAGCGGCGAGCTTCGTGATAGCACCGATGGCGCCGTTTGGCTGGCCAGTGATATTGGCATCGCTCGGTCTAGGCACCGCCAGCCTGGCGCTGCATCTGGACCGGGCAATCAATGGCAAGCAGGGCTGGCGCACAGCAGCATGGTGGTCAGTACTGACGGATATCCTGTTCATCCTGCTTGATATAGCCATGCTGCGAGCCAGCGAGCTGTTTACTGATGGCCACGTCCCCCCGCGGGTGGCTGGCCAGGCGCAAGCCTCTGCCGCCAAGGTCGACTGGGGGCTTTACATGGCCCCGGCGGCGGATGAATTGCTGGCGGTGTCGGATCAGGCGCTGGCCCGCCAGCAAGCTCTGTTGGGCGCGGTACCGTGGGCTGATCTCGATGCCTTGGGGCCCAATGGCGAGTATCTGGATGCCTTCAGTGAACCCTACCCCGTCTTTCGCGATGAGCACGGCTTTGGCTCGCCCGCCATTGCCGAGTACACCAGCTCGCCGGAGCGTTACAACAACCTGTGGCGGGGTATGCCGCTAGAGGGCACGCGCGCCGCGCATATCCAGCGCAGCCATGCGCTTTCTCACGCACTTGGGCAAATCGGCGTGACTAATCAAGTGAGGCTGTATCGGGCTGCCTCCAGCCTGCGGGGCACGGGTTTTCAGGCAGTTGGTGAGGGCGCCGTTGAAGTGGGTGACGTGCTGGTGACCACCGACTTCACGTCATTCACTGAAAACCCCTATGCCCTCTGGGAGGTTTTCAACGACCCGCAGGCTCAAATCAGTGGCAGGGATGTTTTTGATGAAAACGCGTTGGTTTATGTGTTGGAGCCGGGCGAGGATATGCAGGCGACGCCTATCGGGCCCTTCTCAAGGCGACCGGATGAGGCGGAGTCTTTGATGATGCCCGGGCGCTACCTGCAAGTGGAAAAGGTGACGGCCGTTCAAGGGCACAATTATCGCTTTACCGAGGTGTGCCTGAAGGCGCTGGCGCAGGCGCCAAGCGGGAAGGCAGTGCGTGATATGCGCACAGGCAAGCTGTTCGATCGCCAGGCACTGGCGATGCGGCTGGGCACGGAGGATGATTCGTTGATGCGCACATTCTTTGCGCTGCCCTCCTGAGCGCACGTGAAAGGGGCCGCTGAGCGGCCCCTGATCAAGGCCTCAGCCCTGCTTCACTTCACGCATCGGCTTGCCTTTCACTGGCGCATCGCCCGCCACGTAGTACTTGGCAGTGCTGCGCGGCAGTGGCTTGCGGCCACGGATCTTGTCCGAAATCTTCTCGGCGATCATGATCGTGGTGGCGTTGAGGTTGCCGGTGATGATCAGCGGCATGATCGAGGCATCGACCACGCGCAGGCCCTTCATGCCGTGCACGCGGCCTTCGCCGTCGACCACCGCCATGTCGTCGGTGCCCATCTTGCACGAGCAGGACGGGTGGAAGGCAGTTTCGGCGTGCTCGCGGATGAACTTGTCCAGCTGTTCGTCGGTTTGCACGTCGGCGCCTGGGCTGATTTCGCGGCCACGGTACGGGTCCAGCGCCGGCTGGGCCATGATTTCACGGGTCAGGCGAATGCCGTCACGGAATTCCTGCCAGTCCTGCTCGGTGGACATGTAGTTGAACAGGATGCTCGGGTGCTGGCGCGGGTCTTTCGACTTGGCCTGGATGCGGCCACGGGCAGGCGAGCGCATGGAGCCCATGTGCGCCTGGAAGCCATGTTCCTTCACGCCATTGGAGCCGTTGTAGTTAATCGCAACCGGCAGGAAGTGGTACTGGATGTTCGGCCACTTGAACTCCGGGCGGGTACGAATGAAACCACCGGCCTCGAACTGGTTGCTGGCGCCGATGCCGGTGCCATTGAACAACCACTCGGCACCGATGGCCGGCTGGTTCCACCACAGCAGCGATGGGTACAGCGATACCGGCTGGGTGCAGGCGTACTGCAGGTACAGCTCCAGGTGGTCCTGAAGGTTTTCACCAACGCCCGGAAGGTCGTGCACAACCGGGATGTCGAGGCTTTCCAGCAGGGCGCGCGGGCCGACGCCGGAGCGCTGCAGCAGCTGCGGCGAAGCGATGGCGCCAGAGCTGACGATCACTTCCTTGCGGGCGCGGGCTTCAACGCGTTCTTCGCTGTCGCCGACCAGGTAGGTTACGCCTACGGCGCGCTTGCCGTCGAACAGCACGCGGTCGGTCAGGGCGTGGGTGACGATGGTCAGGTTCGGGCGTTTCTTGGCCTGGTCCAGGTAGCCACGGGCGGTGCTGGAGCGGCGGCCGTTCTTGGTCACCGAACGGTCCATCGGGCCGAAGCCTTCCTGTTGGTAGCCGTTGAGGTCTTCGGTACGCGGGTAACCGGCCTGCACACCTGCTTCAACCATGGCGTGGAACAGCGGGTTGTTGCCAGCCTTTGGCGTGGCCACACTGACCGGGCCGTCACCGCCGTGGTAGTCGTTAGGGCCGATATCACGGGTTTCGGCTTTGCGGAAGTACGGCAGGCAGTCGAGGTAGGTCCAGTCGTCCAGGCCTGGCAGTTCTGCCCAGCCGTCGAAGTCCATGGCGTTGCCGCGGATGTAGCACATGCCGTTGATCAGCGACGAGCCACCCAGGCCCTTGCCACGGCCACATTCCATGCGGCGGCCGTCCATGTAAGGTTCCGGGTCGGTCTCGTAGGCCCAGTTGTAGCGGCGGCCTTGCAGCGGGAAGGCCAGGGCGGCTGGCATCTGGGTGCGGAAGTCGAAGCGGTAGTCGGGACCACCGGCTTCCAGCAGCAATACGGTGACGCCGGCATCTTCGGTCAGGCGGGTCGCCAGGGTGTTACCGGCCGAGCCGGCACCGACGATGATGTAATCGAATTCTTGGGACATGAAAGTACCCTCGTGTTGGCGGTGATCGGGGAGCGGGTACGCCCGTGCGCGGTGGCACGGGCGGGGCTAGACAGGGTTCAGAAAACCGAGTTGTAGCCGCCCAGCTCGACCTGGACCGACTTGATGCGAGTGTATTG
Source organism: Pseudomonas sp. NBRC 111139 (assembly GCF_001753955.1). Classification (NCBI taxonomy): domain Bacteria; kingdom Pseudomonadati; phylum Pseudomonadota; class Gammaproteobacteria; order Pseudomonadales; family Pseudomonadaceae; genus Pseudomonas; species Pseudomonas sp. NBRC 111139. Next base: position 26,018 of record NZ_BCBP01000072.1, on the reverse strand, counting down.
AGCCAGCGAGCTGACGCCGTTTTCACGGCCGACGCCCGACTGCTTGTAGCCACCTACCGGCATTTCGGCCGGCGATTCACCCCAGGCGTTGATCCAGCAGATACCGGCTTCGAGCTTGTGGATGATGCGGTGGGCGCGGGTGATGTCGTTGGTGCAGACGCCGGCGGCCAGGCCGTAGTCGGTGTCGTTGGCACGGCGGATCACTTCTTCTTCGGTTTCGTAGGTGAGGATGCTCATCACCGGGCCGAAGATCTCTTCCTTGACGATGGTCATGTCGTCGGTGCAGTCGGTGAACACGGTCGGCGCAACGAAGGCACCTTTGGCGAAGTCACCGGCAGTCAGGCGCTCGCCACCGCACAGCACGCGGGCACCTTCTTCCTTGCCCTTGGCGATGTAGCCCAGCACGCTTTCCATGTGCTGGAAGCTGACCAGCGGGCCGAAGTTGGTGTTTTCGTCTTCCGGGTTGCCAACGCGGATGCGGGCAACGCGCTCGGCGATCTTGGCTTCGAAGGCCGCCTTCATTTCAGCCGGGATGAACACGCGGGTGCCGTTGGTGCACACCTGGCCCGAGCTGTAGAAGTTGGCCATCATGGCGATATCAGCGGCCTTGTCCAGATCGGCGTCGGCACAGATGATCAGAGGCGACTTGCCGCCCAGTTCCATGGTCACTTCCTTCAGCGAAGAGCTGGAGGCGCTGGCCATGACTTTCTTGCCGGTGGTGGTACCGCCGGTGAAAGACACTTTTTCGATGCGCGGGTGCTCGGTCAGCCAGGTGCCGACTTCGCGGCCGCTGCCGGTCAGAACGTTGAACACGCCGTTTGGCAGGCCGGCTTCGGTGTAGATCTCGGCCAGTTTCAGGGTGGTCAGCGAAGTGACTTCCGACGGTTTGAAGATCATCGCGTTGCCAGCGGCCAGGGCCGGGGCAGATTTCCACAGGGCGATCTGGATCGGGTAGTTCCAGGCACCGATACCCACGGTTACGCCCAGCGGCTCGCGGCGGGTGTAGACGAAGGACGATTCGCGCAGCGGGATCTGCTCGCCTTCGATGGCCGGTACCAGGCCTGCGTAGTATTCCAGGACGTCGGCGCCGGTGACGATGTCGACGTAGCGGGTTTCGGAGTACGACTTGCCGGTGTCCAGGGTTTCCAGCATGGCCAGCTCGTCGTTGCGCTCGCGCAGGATGTCGACGGCGCGGCGCAGGATGCGCGAACGCTGCATGGCAGTCATCGCAGCCCAGACTTTCTGGCCACGCTCGGCGCTTTCGACGGCTTTCTCGACGTCAGCCTCGGTAGCACGTTGCACGTGGGCGAGGACTTCGCCGGTAGCCGGGTTGATGGCTTCGAACGTGGCATCGCTGCCAGCGTCGACGTAAGCGCCATCAATGTAGAGTTTTTGCGTTCCGAAACGGGCCATAGTGTCCTCGCAAGTGCAGTGTGTGGTTTGGCTTGCGCGTCACGCTCCTGCCGGGTTGGCAAGTGCCGTGCGCGCTTGTTCAGCGGCCTGGTCGTTGGTGCCCAGGGTGTGCTGCTTAGCCAGTTGTAGATCCATGTATTCGTAAGCAATCCGTATTGCCTGATCGGTGTCGAATGCATCACCCGACAGGGCGCCACGCAGCCACAGACCGTCGATCAGGGCTGCCAGGCCGCGGGCTGCCTTGCGCGCATGGTAGAGCGGCAGGGCGCGGCGGAACTGGCAGCACAGGTTGGAATACAAGCGGTGGTCGTTGATCCGCTGCAACCTGTGTAAATCGGGCTGGTGCATGCTGGAAGCCCAGAAGGCCAACCAGGTTTTCATTGCCGGGCCGTTTACCTGGCTGGCATCGAAGTTGCCCTCGATGATCACTTTCAGGTGGGCGCGCGGGCTGTCGTCTTTCAGGGCCTGGCGACGTGCTCTGACGCCTTCGTTGAGCATGCTCATGATGTAACCCATCGTCGCTGCGATCAGGCCGTTCTTGTCCCGAAAGTAGTGACTGATGATGCCGTTCGACACACCGGCCAAACGGGCAATCAGCGCAATGCTGGCGTCCCCCAGTCCGACCTGATCGACCGCCTGCAATGTGGCTTCGATCAACTGCTGGCGCCGGATGGGTTGCATACCGACCTTGGGCATCTTGCTATCTCCTCAGGCCTGCGAGCAGACGACAGGCGGCTGACTCGGCGAAGGCCAGTCTATTTTGTTTTGATTGAACGTTCAATCAATAAAGAATAAGCTCTGCGACAATTTGTGCCATTGACAGTTTTTCAGGCGGTCGAGAAGGCACGGATTGACACCCCAGGAAATCGCGTAACCCCCGGAATACAAGGTGTTGACGGGCATGAGCGATGCGAAATGCAGATTCTGCCGTACGGCCATTGGCCCTGCGACAGGCCCTTGGAGCGGGCGGGGTGACCTGTGACGAATGCGCGCACCTCCGTTGAGGCGTGGCATTTTCAGCAGGCCACCTGTCTGTTTTTGGCAACGTATCGATTCGGGATCACGGTTTCCAGGGTTCTTTTATAACACCTGATGCAGTGGGGATATTCCACCAATTGCTCGGGAAAGACTGATTAGCCTCCACAGCCGCACTGCCCGGAGCATTCGTGCAATGAGTTCTGCCTCACTTACCAAGCCCCCCGCCGAGAGGGTACGGGTCAACCGCGTGGTGTTCTTCACCTCCGCGCTGATGATCCTTGTTCTGACTGCCTTGCTGATCGCTGTACCCGAAACTGCCGGGCAGGTGCTGGGCGTGGCCCAGAAGTGGCTGACGCGCACCTTTGGCTGGTACTACATGCTGGTCATCTGCGGATACCTGCTGTTCGTCGTCTACCTGGCTTTCTCCGACTACGGCAGCCTCAAGCTGGGTGGCAAGGACGACCAGCCTGACTTCAGCTACGGCGCCTGGGCCGGCATGCTGTTCTCGTCCGGTATCGGTATTTCGCTGCTGTACTTCGGCGCCTCCGAGCCCCTGGACCACTATTTCAACCCACCGGAGGGCACTCCTGCCAGCCTCGAGGCCGCGCGCCAGGGCCTGCAGCTGACCTTCCTGCACTGGGGCCTGCACGGCTGGGCGATCTATGCCCTGGTGGGCCTGGCCGTGGGTTACTTTGCCTACCGTCACAACCAGCCGCTGGCACTGCGTTCGGCGCTGTACCCGCTGGTGGGCGAGCGTTGGGTCAAGGGCGCTGCCGGCAACGCCGTCGACATCTTCGGCATGTTCGTCACCCTGCTGGGCCTGGTGACCAACTTGGGCATCGGCGCGATGCAGGTGTCGTCCGGCCTGGAATACCTGTTCGGCATGGACCACAGCAAGACCAACCTGCTGGTGGTGATCCTGGTCATGGCTGGCGTGGCTACCGTGGCAGCGGTATCGGGTGTGGAAAACGGCATTCGCCGCCTGTCCAACCTGAACATCATGCTGTTCAGTGGCCTGTTGATCTTCGTGCTGCTGGGCGGCGAGACCCTGCACCTGCTCAACGGCTTCGTGCAGAACGTCGGCGACTACCTCAACGGCATCGTGCTGAAAACCTTCGACCTCTATGTGTATGAAGGCGAAGCCGGCAAGTCGGAGCGCTGGCTGGGCCTGTGGACCGTGTTCTACTGGGCCTGGTGGATCTCCTGGGGCCCGTTCGTCGGCATGTTCATTGCGCGTATTTCCAAGGGCCGCACCGTGCGCCAACTGGTGATGGGTGTGCTGCTGATCCCGCTGGGCTTCACCCTGGCTTGGCTGTCGATCTTCGGCAACACCGCACTGGACCTGGTGATCAACCAGGGCGCCGTGGAGCTGGGCAAGACTGCGCTGGAACAGCCATCGATGTCGATCTACCAGCTGCTGGAATACTTCCCGGCAGCCAAGATCGTCATTGGTGTGGCAGTGTTCGTCGGGTTCGTGCTGTTCCTCACACCGGCCGACTCCGGCGCGGTGATGATGGCCAACCTGTCGTGCACAGGCGGCAAGGTCGACGAGGATGCCCCGCACTGGATGGTGGTGTTCTGGTCCGTGGTGATCACCCTGGTCACGATCGGCCTGCTGTTTGCCGGTAACTTCGAAGCCATGCAGACCATGGTCGTGCTGGCGGGCCTGCCATTCTCGGTGGTGCTGGTGCTGTTCATGTTCGGCCTGTACAAGGCCATGAAGCAGGACGTGGTGATCGAGCAGGAGCGCGCCGAACTGGCCGCCCGTGGCCGTCGCGGCTTTAGCGAGCGCCTGACCCAGCTGGAACTGCAGCCGACCCAGGCCGTGGTACAGCGCTTCATGGACAAGCAGGTCAGCCCGGCGTTGAAAGAAGCCGCTGCACAGCTGCAGACGCAGGGCTTCGAGGTGGAAACCCGCGTTGGCCAGTCGCGCAACCTGATGGGCTTGCGGGTGATGATGGAAGAAGGCAACCCGTTCGTCTACGAAGTGAGCCTTGACGGCTATATGACCGCGTCGAGCGAGCCGCCGGTCGAGGGTGAGCCTGAACTGCGCCAGCGCTTCTACCGCGCCGAGGTCTACCTGCATGACGGCAGTCAGGAGTACGACCTGATGGGCTTTGCCCCAGACCAGATCGTGCGTGATGTGCTCGATCAGTTCGAGAGCCATCGCCAGGTGCTTGGCCGCGTCTACAGCTGACTTCCCGGCAGGCCGCCGCACTGCCAGGTGTCGCGGCTTGCCAGCAGCAATATGTAGCACCTCATTCGATAACATCTCCAGGACGCTTTGTGGTTCATTCCACAACGAGTCCTGGTCATGCCCGCCACTCACGCGCACAACCTCAATCACGCAGTCGCCGCCCAGTTCGCCAGCCGTCCTACATTCCGGCAGGTCGCAGGTGAACAGATCATGAAGGTGATTCTGGAGCACTATCCTCTGGTTGGCGTGCATCGCCCTGAAATGACCTCGGCTGCACCGCTGTACCTGATGTCCCTGCAGCCGGATGGTGTCTGGCACCCTCAGCCGCTGGTGGATGTTGTGCTGCAGGCCCTGCTTGCGGCTAAACCACTGGACCTCACCCCAGCAAGTGACTACCGCCTTAGCCTGAACCCGCCCCGGCGCTTTTTCGCCATCGAGTCGAGCTTCGAAACTGCTGAGGGCGATTTGATCGAGCCCGCGCGCCTGACCGATGGCCTCAACGCGTTGCTGCCGATACTGCTTTGGCACTTCCAGCAAGCGCAGATCGGCTATTGGAACGGCGACGCCACGATCGACCGGGACCTGTGGTTGCAGCAGTTGTTGCGCGCCAACCTGCTCGATGGCCTGAAGGACGAAGCGCTGGATGACGAACAACGCAAGCTGCTGCGTGACCTGATGATGGGCAACCGTACCGGGCTCGATGTGCAACTGGTGCGGGTGGCGTTACGTGAGGGTAAAGACACGTTCCATGAGCTGTTGCCCGGCTTGCTGATTACCGCCTCCAGTGAAGTTCGCGAACTGACACTCTGGTGTTCTCCCGAAGGCCTGGTCCGCAGTTTCGACGCCCAGGGTGCATTCGGCTCGGCGTTGCAAATGCAGATGGCGGGACGTTACCGGTTTGATGAGTTGAGCTGGCAAGGCCTGACTGTAGAGGGCGACGCTTTCGCCCTGTACAGCGCCTTGTTGCTGGAAATCTTGCTCGAGCGCGTGGCCCGCCTGCGCTGGAGTGCGATCGACAGCGTCGACCAACTGGAGCATTACTGCCATTTGGCCTGCGACCCCGCGTCCTTTTTTGCCGAGTTCAGTGACTATGGCTCCGGTGGGCTGGGCTTGGCGCTCCCCAAGGGCCTGTCGCGAGCCGATACGGATAGCCAGACCGCCTACCTACAAGCCATGCTCGACTTGTCGCTACTGCAACAGCGCACCCCAGCCCAGGGCATTCAGGACGGTCTGCCGGACTTGCACACCTATGCGGCGACGCGCCTGCGCGAGGAGATGCTGCATGACCACCCGGTAGACGCCAATTACTTTCCTGATGACCTTATCCTCACTGTCGAGCGCTTTGTCAGTGACGGTCACGGGCTGGGCTTCGGCCAGAAGACTGGCGACAAGAAGCTGACTTTGACGCAGTTGGCGATCGGCCGCCTGGATGCCACCGCAGGAGGGGTGGTGACACACATCGCGCACCGTGAAAACCAGCTGATCATGAAGTGGATGACCATTGATTACGTCCGTGAGCTGGTACAGCGAGTCGACATCGGCGGCAGTTATCCACGTCATGTACAGTCGATGATCGATCGCTCGGCGAGCCGGGCCGAACACATCTCGGCATTTGCCATACGCTGGCGTATCACACTGATGTTCGATGCTGCGCGGGCGCGTGCCGTCAAACGGCTCGACAAGTTCGCCTACGGCGCCCTGGCAGAATTCTGCCGTAGCGGCCAAGAAGGTGCAGCCGCTGTGCGGATTGCACCGCTTGCGTTCAAACGCTCGCCGACATCGGAGAGGGTCGACGTGGCGCATGGTTTCTACGTGATCGAACTCATCGAGTTGGGTGTTTATCTGTTGTACTGCCCGCTGTACACCGAAAAGGCGCTGATTCAGTTCGGCAGCGCTCAGGCACTGTTGGATGCGATCAGCCGCCCGGGGGCGCTGCAGGACAGCGTGCTGCTGTGGATCGAGCAAGCTCAGCGCGCAGTCTACGATAATGGCGGCTTCCGGGAGCCGCACCTGCCCCAATGGCTGCTCGACCCTTACACCCTCCCGGAGAAACCGCAGCCTGTTCAGTTGGCGCTGCAATTCTGGGCGCGGGACGTGGATCGGCAAATGTTCGAAGCCAAGGGCCGGATGTTGCTGGAGCTGGCGGATCGCAGCGCCATGAGCAACAGCGAGGTGCGCTGGCGGCTGGTCACGGCATTTTCCTGGGAACTGCTGAATGTTGTGTTTCCAGTGTTACCGGGGCCGCTCACCTCGGTTGCCTGGCTCTACATCGGCATGCGCAGCTTGATCAACGATGTGCATGGCCTGGCCAGTTCGCATTTCGACGAGCGCATCCAGGCGATGGTCGATGTGCTGAACAACACCTTGCTGGCGCTGATACACCTGCAGACGCCGAAACTGGCAGCGCCGCCCGTCTCTGGCGACCTGCCGCCATCGCTGCTCCAGGGGCCAGCTGCAGGCAATGGGATTGAGTTGGCGAACCTTTCCACCGCGACGCGGGAGCCCAGCGTCTCGGTCGACAGCCTGCAGGCGATGGCCAACACCCACCTCGACTTTTCCTGGCGTGGGGCTGGGGGGCTCAACGGCCTGTCGAGTGCCCAGCGCGGCCAAATGCGGGCGTTGGCGGCCAGCGTTTCGCTGGAGGGACGTAAACCGCAGACGCAGGGCGTGGCTGCGGGGCTGGTGCGGATTGGGGATGATTTCTATGTGTCTCTGGGCGGTAATGTCTACCGAGTCAGCCTTGATAACGCAGCGTTTCGCATCATCGGTCCGGACGGCACGGTTGGGCCCTACCTGATGCGCGACGGCGATGTCTGGCACCTCAATAATTCGCGCTTGCACGGTGGCAATGATCGCTCCGGCGAGTTGGCCCGCGAGCGACTGCGCAAGAAGCTTAGCGGGCCGATCGCCAAGGCTCAGGCCGAGATAGAGCGGCTTATCTTGACCGCGGAGGCTGCCACGAAGGATTTCAACGCGTTGAGCGAGCAGATTGTCGGTTTGCGTGATCCGGTAAGAAAAGTCGAGGATCGGTTGCAAAAGGCGCCACCCACCGACCCAGACGAACGTGCGCAATTCGAGCAGGCTACCGCGTTGTTCAAGCTCAAGTTCCAGCAGTTGCAAGAGCAGACGAATACGCTGCGCAACCAGCGCCTGCCCTTGAACGAGAGATTGTTCCTTGGTTATCTCGAGGCCGAACGCAACATTACCTACGTGCTTGACAAGTCGAGCGCCTCGACGCACGCCGGCAGCGTGAGAGATCAACGGATACTCTTGGGCCAGGTCCGCAAGAACCTGATCAGCTTTGGCATGTTCTTCATTGATGAGCTCCTGGCCTTGGGAGGGTTCAGGGAATACGACCAACTCACCAATGCGCTCAATGACGCACCGCCAGAGAAACAGGCCGAGTTGTATGTCAGGTTCCGGACGATGTTGGAGAAGTTGCTTGAAGAGCAGCCCAGGATCATCAATGTCTCCAGCCAGCTGGATCGCCTGTTGGCCATCACCGATATCGACATGCAAGTGCCTTACATCAATTCCACTCTGACCGTCTCGAGCATTATCGCGAGCCGTAAGACGACCACGATCAACATCCGGTTTTTCCAGGCCATGGGCCTGGTCGAGCTGGCCCTGCAGTGGCACAAAGGCACGCCTACCCAGCACTACATGATCTTCCGCCATGCGCTCGCCAGTCAGCGTCTGCGGGTGGCCGCACAAACGCATCATCTGCTGATGTTCTGTGACTTGCCTGTCGCCGAACGAATCGAGGTGCTGCAAAGTGCGTGGGACGAATACCTCGCGGCGATTCTCAACGCCGAACGGATCAAGACACTCGGCAGCAAGCTCATCGATGTCCAGCGCCTTGAGGCCTACAAGCAACAGATGGTGGAACTGAAAACCATGGCCGGTGAGGCGTTGGTCGAGGCCATGCGCGAGCAGGCGGACGGGCAGGTCCGTGGCACACGTCGTGCGGTTTATTCACTAAAGAGCCTGCAGGTGGCCCATACGCGGGCTGGTCAGATAGTCATTGGCAGCGAATCGGTGGTCGAGGGGCAGGCTGTGCTGCAAGTTGTAGCGGCTTTCAACAAGAGCGCGCTGCATCGCTTCCAGAAACAGGGAAACACCTGGGTTGAAGAGGTAGCCTCGGGCGAACCGGAACAGCCATCGCGGACTTCTACGCCGGAGTCCGAAAGGAACAACCGGGAGCTGGCCGAGGCCATGCTGGCACAGAACGAAAATGTCATCGCTCAAGCCAGAGCCCTGGTTGCCAAGGATGCTGACGACATGGGCCTGATGTCGATGCTGGATGGCCAGATCAACGAAGTGGCCGAGCTGCGTGAACAGCTCAGCGATGCCGACGCCGAGCACGCGCTGCTGGCGGGCATGGACGATGCGTTGATTCAGTTGCGTCAGGCCCGCCGCGACTGTTTGGTAGCGCTTTACAGCAAGACGCGCTATCCAGGTTCCAGAGGGCTCAATTTTCTCCATCAACAGGGGTTGCTCGCCGTGGAATATGTCGGGCCTCGGCAGGTGGTCTCCGATGGCTATCTGGACGAGTACCGGATCAGCCTGTTGCGTGCTCCCGGTGAGGGTCGAGGTAAACCCTTGTGGGCCGCACATTTCCATTTTGCCGACTCGCAGGCGGCGCCGACGGCGTTTGGCAAAGGCCATCTCAAGCTGTGGAGCCAGCGCAAGATGGGGTATCGCGAGCAAATGAAGGCGGCGAGCGAGGGGCAGGTACTGAGCATTTATCGGGGTAACCTGACCTACGCACAGGCCAAGGATGTCATTCCGTTCAACCTCTGAACCTTCGCCCGGGTGGCCCAGCGCCGCGATCAGCGAATGTTAGCGGTTGCTGTAACGGCCATGCTTGCCGTGTGCAGGCATGGCCTGGTTGCCACGTGTGGCGATCATCTGTGGCAGCGTGACCAGTTCGATCCCCAATTGCTTGAGCCGTGGAATTTGACTTTCCAGTACCGCTAGCGTCTGCGGGTAGGGGTGGCCGATCAATACGGCCGAGCCGTGCTTGCGGGCCAGTGCAATACCCTGTTGCAGCTGAGCGTCGATGGCTTCCGGCGTGCGCACGTCATCCAGAAATACATCCCGTGACACATGCGCGACATCGTGTGCTTGAGCCTCGGCTGCGGCGACCGTGGCGGCACTGGTGCGGCTGTCGACAAAGAACAGATGGCGCCGCTGCAGCTCACCCATCAACCACGCCATGGGTTCACGCTGTGCGGTCATGCGGCTGCCCATGTGGTTGTTGATGCCGGCGGCGTAGGGCACCTTGACCAATGCTGCGTCCAGGCGCCGCGCCAGCTCTTCGATGGCGATGCCCGGGTGCCAGGCATAGGGCCCGGTGGCCGGGTCCATGGGCATGTGCAAGATCACCGTCTTGCCGGCCTTGTGCGCCTGGCGGGCAAAGTCGGTGGCATGCGGGGTGTCGGGCATGATCGCCATGGTCACCGGCCCGGGCAGGGCCAGGGTACGGCTGTCACGCTCGGGGCTCTGGCCCAGGTCGTCGATGATGATGCTCATGTAGGCCTTGTTGGCCGGCGCCGCTTGCGCGATTCCGGCCATCAGGCAAAACAACAGACACAGCAGAAAACGCATAGGGTGGCTCAGTCGCCCTTGGTGATGTTCAGGCCCTTGAGCAGGCTCAGTGCCTGGCTCAGCTGGAAGTCGTCATCCTGCGGGCGCTCCTTGCGCTTGCTGCTGCCGGTCGGGCGGTCGGCGCCGCCGTTGCCGTTGCCCAGGTGGCCCTGCAGGTCGGCTTCCTTGAAGTTTTCGGTGTCGGCTTCGGCGGTGAGCTTGGCCGGGCGCACCTCGATGTCCGGGACAATGCCCTGAGCCTGGATCGAGCGGCCGTTGGGGGTGTAGTACAGCGCAGTGGTGAGCTTCAGGGCGCGGTCGTTGGCCAGTGGCAGCACGGTCTGCACCGAGCCTTTGCCGAAACTGTCGGTGCCCATCAGCACGGCGCGTTTCTGGTCCTGCAGGGCGCCGGCGACAATTTCCGATGCCGATGCACTGCCACCGTTGATCAGTACCACCAGCGGCACGCCTGCGCTGGCATCGGCCGGGTCGGCCGAGAAACGCAGCTCGGAGTTGGCGATGCGGCCCTTGGTGTAGACGATCAGACCTTTGGTCAGGAAGTGGTCGGCCACTTCCACTGCCGACTGCAACACGCCGCCTGGGTTGTTGCGCAGGTCCAGCACCACCCCGCGCAGTTTCTTGCCGTTGTCCTTGCGCAGCTTGGCCAGGGCCTTGCCCACTTCGTCTCCGGTCTTGACCTGGAACTGGGTGATACGGATGTAGCCGTAATCGTTCTCCAGCAGCTGGCTCTTCACGCTCTTGACCTGAATGACTGCACGGGTCAGGGTCACGTCGAACGGGTTGCCGCCGTCGCGTACCAAGGTCAGGGTGATTTTCTCGCCGACCTTGCCGCGCATCTTGTCGACCGCTTCGGTCATGGTCTGGCCGCGGGTCGGGGCGCCGTTGATCTTGACGATCAAGTCACCGGCCTGCACGCCGGCCCGCGAGGCTGGGGTGTCGTCGATTGGCGAAACCACCTTGATGAAGCCGTCTTCCTGGCCTACTTCAATACCCAGCCCGCCGAACTCGCCGCTGGTGCTTTCCTGCAGCTCCTGGAAGTCCTCGGGGCCAAGGTAGGCCGAATGCGGGTCAAGGTTGCTGAGCATGCCCTTGATGGCGTTTTCCAGCAGGGTCTTGTCGTCTACCGGTTCGACGTAGGCGGCCTTGATGCGGTCCAGGACCTCGGCGAAGGTGCGCAGTTCTTCCAGCGGCAGTGGCGCCTTGGCGGTCACCTCGGTGGCTGGCACTGCGGCGGCCTTGGCCGGCTCTGCGGCGGTGGCCAGGGGCGCGCCGACCGCCAGGGCGATGGACAGGGCCAGCTGGGTGAGACGAGGCGAGTGCAGCATGTCGAACGAACTCCTGATCCTGTAAGCGCTCCCTGGGGAGCATCGGCGCAGCACTCAAGCTGCGCCGTAGAAATTTGACTAGCCACGGCACCACTGCGAAGGGTCGGCAGGCCGGCCTTGCTGGCGGATAGCGAAATACAAGCCTGCCGCGTCCTGGCCACCGCTGTCGCCAACGGTGGAAATGGCTTCACCGGCCTTGACGATATCACCGGCATTCTTGAGCAGGCTCTGGTTGTGGCCGTACAGGCTCAGGTAACCGTTGCCATGGTCGAGAATGACCAGAAGCCCGGCGCCGCGCAACCAGTCCGCGAATACCACACGCCCGCCGTGCACGGCACGTACCTGGGTGCCTGGGTTGGCGCTGATCATAACCCCGTCCCACTTGGCACGAGCGTCGCTACCGCGGGCATCACCGAAGCGTGCCAGCAATCGACCATTGACTGGCCATGGAAGTTTGCCCCGCGCAGCAGAAAATGCGCCGCCGTAGTTCGCGCCATCGCTGGAAACCATCGGCCCGAGGGTGGTGCGGGCCTTTTTCGGCGGTTCCACTGGCTCTGCGGGCTCACGGGCCCGGTCGCGGGCAGCGGCGGCGGCCAGCGCTTCCTGCTGGCGGCGTTTTTCTGCTTCCTGCTGTGCCAGCAGGGCCTTCTTGCGTGCCTCTTCAGCTTCACGCGCCTGGCGGGCGAGGGTTTCCTCGATGGTCTTCAGGACTTTGGCCAGGTCGGCCTGGTCCTGTTCGCGCGCTTGCAGCTTCTGATCGCGGTCTTTTACATCGCTGTTGAGCTTTGCCAGTACCTGCTGGCGCTTGGCGCGCTCGGTTTCCAGGGCCTGGCGGCGGCTATCGAGGTCGGTGCGCTGGGCCAGCAGTTGTTGTTGCTGGCTGGAAATTTCCTGTTCGACGTTGGCCAGTTGGCGCAAGGTCTCGTTGAAGGTGCGCAATTGCTCCAGGCGCGCCTTGCTCAGGTAGTCGTAATAGGTGAGGGTGCGGGCGAATTTCTCGGGGTTCTGCTGGTTGAGCAGCAGCTTGAGGTATTCCTCGCGACCGTTGTTCTGGTAAGCCGAACGGGCCTGAATGGCGATCAGTCGTTGTTGTTCAACGCGGGCGCTCTGGAGTTTTTTTTTCTCGGTATCAAGGCGCTCCAGCCCGCCTTCAGTCTTTTTTAGTTCTTGCTGCAGGGCCTCCACCTGCTTTTCGAGGTTGCCGATGTCGGTTTCGGTGGCTTTGAGGTCTTTTTGCACACCTGCCTTTTCTTCCTGGAGCTTGCTCAGCGTTTTCTTGAGCTCGGCAATGTCCTGGCGGGTGGCATCCAGTTGCTGCTGGGTCTGCGCACGCTCATCGGCGAAGGCCGGGCTGAGCAGGCAAGACAGGGCTAGGAGGATCAGGGCGCGAAGCATGGGGTTTGGCGTACCAAGGATGGAGACTGGCCTAGTATGCCCGCCTGGGCAGGCAAAAAAAACGCCTCGCTACGGATGCAGGGGGGCGTTTGTCTGGAATTCATGTGCAATTGGGGCTGCAACGCAGCCCCTTTCGACATTCAGGCGTCGACCAGAATCGAGGTACCGGTCATTTCCACCGGCTTTTCCAGCCCCAGCAGCTTCAGCATGGTTGGCGCCACGTCTGCCAGCACGCCGCCCTCGCGCACTTTCACGTTGCGCTTGCCCACATAGATGAACGGTACCGGCTCGGTCGTGTGCGCGGTGTGCGCCTGGCCGGTGCACTCGTCTTCCATTTGCTCGACGTTGCCGTGGTCAGCGGTGATCAGGGCCTCGCCGCCGACCTTGTCCAGTGCATCGACAATGCGCCCTACACAGGTATCCAGTGCTTCGACGGCCTTGACCGCCGCCTCGAACACGCCGGTGTGGCCGACCATGTCGCCGTTGGCGTAGTTGACCACGATGACGTCGAAGCGCTGCTGTTCGATGGCTTCGACGATGCGATCGGTCACCTCTGGTGCGCTCATTTCCGGTTGCAGGTCATAGGTGGCGACCTTCGGCGACGGGATCAGGATGCGTTCTTCGCCTTCGAACGGCTCTTCACGGCCACCCGAGAAGAAGAAGGTGACGTGGGCGTATTTCTCGGTTTCGGCGATGCGCAGCTGGGTCTTGCCGTTTTTCGCCAGGTATTCGCCCAGCACGTTGTTCAGGCTGGACGGGGCAAAGGCTGCCGGGGCCGGGATCTTCGCCGAATACTGGGTCAGGCCGATGTACGCCGCCATCTTCGGCAGGCGCGCACGGGCGAATTCCGTAAAGTCTGGCTCTACGAATGCACGCGACAGTTCGCGAGCGCGGTCGGCGCGGAAGTTCATGAAAATCACGGCATCGCCATCTTCGACCTTGACGGCTTCGCCAATGCGCGTGGCCTTGACGAACTCGTCGCTTTCGTCGCGGGCGTAAGCCGCTTCAAGGCCTGCCAGGGCCGTGTCAGCGGTGTACTCGGCAGTGCTGTCGACGATGAGGTTGTAGGCGGCGCTGACGCGGTCCCAGCGATTGTCGCGGTCCATGGCGTAGTAGCGGCCGATCAGGCTGGCAATGCGGCCCTTGCCCAGTTTGGCGAAGGTGGCGTCGAGCAGTTCGATGGGCGACTGCGCGCTGCGTGGCGGGGTGTCCCGGCCATCGAGGAAGGCGTGCAGGTAGATCTTTTCAGCGCCACGCTGGGCGGCCAGTTCGGCCATGGCCACCAAGTGCTCCTGGTGGCTGTGTACGCCACCATCGGACAGCAGGCCGAGGATGTGCACGGCCTTGCCAGCACCGACTGCCTTGTCCACAGCACCGGTCAGTACCGGGTTTTCGAAGAACTCGCCGTCGCGGATGGCCTTGGTCACCCGCGTGAAGTCCTGATAGACGACACGACCTGCGCCGAGGTTCATATGACCGACTTCGGAGTTGCCCATCTGCCCGTCCGGCAGGCCGACATCCATGCCCGAGCCGGAAATGAGGCCATGCGGCTGGGTGGCGCACAGGCGGTCATAGACCGGTTTATTGGCGGCAAAGATGGCGTTGTGTTCGGGGATATCGCTATGGCCGAAGCCATCCAGGATAATCAGGACCAGGGGTTTGGGCGTGCTCGTCATCAATCAAACTCACGGTTGTTCAAAGATGATAAAGACACGCATTTTAGGGCAAATACGCCACCTGCGGCGAATATTCGTCCCATTCCACCGACCGGCGCACCTGTGGTAGCAACATGAAGGTGGTTTTGTGGCCGGCCCGTCGGGCTTTGGTGGCACCAAGGGGCTGTGTATACTGGCCGGCATTTTCAATCGCCTGGAACACCGCTGATGGTTGCTCACCTGATTCAATTCGCGACAGATCACTACATCCTGGTTGCGATCTTCCTCATTCTGCTGGTCCTGCTGCTCGTCAATGAAATCCGTCGTGGTGGCCAGAGCCTGACTAATGGCCAACTGACAGCCCTGGTCAATGCCGAGAAGGCCCTGGTGATCGATATTCGCCCGGCCAAGGAATACTCCGCCGGTCACATCGTCGGCGCGGTGAACATCCCGCAGGACAAGCTGGCCAACCGCATGACCGAGCTGGACAAGCATAAAGAAAAGACCTTGATCGTCGTCGACGCGATGGGCCAGCAGTCCGGCACCATTTGCCGCGAGCTGCTCAAAGCTGGTTACAACGCCGCCAAACTGAGCGGTGGCGTTTCCAGCTGGAAAGCCGATAACCTGCCCCTGGTGAAGTGATATGAAGCCTGTCATCGTCTATTCCAGCGACTACTGCCCCTACTGCATGCGTGCCAAGTACCTGCTCGAGAGCAAGGGCGTGGCCTTCGAGGAAATCAAGGTCGACGGCAAACCGCAGGTTCGCGCCGAGATGAGTCAGAAAGCCGGCCGTACGTCGGTGCCGCAGATCTGGATCGGCAGTACCCATGTCGGTGGATGCGATGACCTCTATGCCCTGGAGCGCGCGGGCAAGCTCGACGCGTTGCTGGCGGCCTGATTTGCACTGCATTCAAAAACATTAGGATAAGGATCTGACATGACTGACCAACAGACCAACGGCGCTGCTGCAGAAGACAACAGCCCTCAGTTCTCCCTGCAGCGCATCTATGTGCGCGACCTGTCGTTCGAGGCCCCGAAAAGCCCGCAGATCTTCCGTCAGACCTGGGAACCGAGCGTTGCCCTGGACCTGAACACCAAGCAGAAATCCCTGGAAGGTGACTTCCACGAGGTCGTGCTGACCCTGTCGGTTACCGTCAAGAACGGTGATGAAGTGGCCTTCATTGCTGAAGTGCAGCAGGCCGGTATCTTCCTGATCGCCAACCTCGATGCGCCTTCGATGAGCCACACCCTGGGTGCGTTCTGCCCGAACATCCTGTTCCCTTATGCCCGTGAGGCCCTGGACAGCCTGGTGACCCGCGGTTCGTTCCCGGCGCTGATGCTGTCGCCGGTCAACTTCGACGCCCTGTACGCGCAAGAAATGCAGCGTATGCAGGAAGCGGGTGAAGCGCCTACTGTGCAGTAATTACTGCCGGTATCAAGAAAGCGCCTCTCGGGGCGCTTTTTTGTTGCCGGCGCGGGCCTCTTCGCGGGTAAACCCGCGCCTACAGGGGATTGCGCCGTTCTCTCGGCCTGCGTAGGAGCGGGTTTACCCGCGAAGAGGCCCGCACAGGCAACACATCAGCTCCCGGCAAACCCGTTCTGCCGCCACGCCTCATACACCGTCACCGCCACGGTATTGGACAGGTTCAGGCTACGGCACCCTGGCCGCATCGGCAGGCGCAGGCGGTGCTCGGCCGGCAGGCTGTCCAGCACCTCGGCCGGCAACCCGCGGCTCTCTGGCCCGAACAGGAAGGCGTCGCCCGGCTGGAAGGCCACTTCGTGGAACGGGTGCGAGCCCTTGGTGGTAAAGGCGAACAACCGTGGGTTGCCAAGGCTTTCCAGGCATCCGGCCAGGCTCTCGTGGCGCTTGAGCGTGGCATACTCGTGGTAGTCCAGCCCTGCGCGGCGCAGGCGCTTGTCATCCAGTTCGAAGCTGATGGGTTCGATCAGGTGCAGGGCACAGCCGCTGTTGGCGCATAGACGAATGATGTTGCCGGTATTCGGCGGAATTTCTGGTTGAAAAAGGATGACGTGAAACATGCACGGCTCCAAACGTGAAGATGACGGGCATTCTACCCCTGAACCGGACGTGCGTTCGAAGGCCTTCCCACGGGTGATGCTGTCATTGGCGATCGTTGGCTTGATGGTAGGGCTGATGATCGGTCGCCTGACTACGCCGGACGAGCGTGAGCTGCAGCAGGTGCAAGCGACGCAGGATGGCCTGGAGTTGTGGTTCAACGAAGAGCCCAAGCTGCATGGCGAGAACGTGGAAGGGACGGTGGCGTTGCTGTTTCAGGCCCAGGGCAAGGCTCAGCAAGGGCAGCTCAGCCTGCAGGGCAAGCCGGTGAGCTGGCGGGTACAGCACAGCAAGGAAGGTTTGTTGTTGACGGTGGTGGCCGCGCGCCCCCTGCACGGCGAATGGGCCGGTGCAGAGGACGCTGGGCGCTGGCGGGTGCAAGTGAAACTGCACGAATAAAAGAGGGGATATCCCGGCCTGCCTGTACCAGGGTCCCCAAAAGGGGTGCTGCGTATAAAGGGGGGATGTCCCGGCCTGCCTGTACCGAGGTCCCCAAAAGCGGCGGTGCTGCAAATAAAAGAGGGGTTCACCCGGCCTGCCTGTACCAGGGCCCCCGAAACTGGAGATGTATTGCTTAATGCAGGGGGCGTGCCAGTTTTGCAAAAGCCGTGAATACTGGGCTTTGCGGGTGATTTGGCCGTATTTTGAGGGGATTTGTGCCTTCGAGAGGTGCAGCCGGCACAGGAACGGTGCATTCAGAAGGCTGAAATGACTGGGGCCGCTTTGCGCCCCATCGCGACACAAGGCCGCTCCCACAGGATCGTGGTAGGAGCGGGTTTACCCGCGAATAGGGTGGCGGCGGCAACGCTGAACGGCAGGTGGAGATTGGCCAGCAAGCCCGGCCTCTTCGCGGGTGAACCCGCTCCTACGACGACCCCGATGTGTGCCCACACCGTGGTAGGAGCGGGTTTACCCGCGAATACGATGGCGGCGGCAACGCTGAACGGCAGGTGGAGATTGGCCAGCAGGCCCGGCCTCTTCGCGGGTGAACCCGCTCCTACGACGACCGCGATGTGTGTCCATCGCATCAGCCTTGGGGGCAGAGGTGATCCTGTGGGAGCGGCCTTGTGTCGCGATGGGCTGCAAAGCAGCCCCAGCAATCTAAAAAGCTAATTCAGAGCTCAGTGGTCATCACCTTCCTCATCATCCCCCCCGGCCACATTCATCCCCAGCTCCTTGATCTTGCGCGTCAGGGTATTGCGCCCCCAACCCAGCAACAGCGCGGCATCGCGACGGCGGCCGGCGGTGTGCTTGAGTGCCGTTTCGATCATGATCCGTTCAAAGCTCGGCACTGCACTGTCCAGCAGGCTGGTCTGCCCGCGCGCCAATGCCTGGTCGGCCCACTGGCGCAGGGCCTGCTCCCAGTTGGTTACCGGCGCGGCGTCTTGTGGCAGGTTCAGCAGTTCGGGTGGCAGGTCGCCGATCAGCACTTCGCGGCTGGAGGCCATCACGGTGATCCAGCGGCAGGTGTTCTCCATCTGCCGCACATTGCCCGGCCATGGCAGGTTGCGGATGAACTCTTCAGTCTCCGGCTTGAGGATCTTCGGCTCGACTGCCAGCTCCTGGGCCGCCCGGGCAAGGAAGTGGCGGGCGAGGGCGGGGATATCCTCGCGGCGGTCGGCCAAGCGCGGAATATGGATACGGATCACGTTCAGGCGGTGGAACAAGTCCTCACGAAACTTGCCGGCCTGCACCAGTGACTCCAGGTTCTGGTGGGTGGCGGCGATGATGCGCACGTCGACCTTGACCGGCACATGGCCGCCCACGCGGTAGAACTCGCCATCGGCCAGCACACGCAGCAGGCGGGTCTGAGTGTCGGCAGGCATGTCCCCGATTTCGTCGAGGAACAGCGTGCCACCATCGGCCTGCTCGAAACGGCCGCGACGCAAGTTGGCAGCACCTGTGAAGGCGCCTTTCTCATGGCCGAACAGCTCCGACTCCATCAAGTCCTTGGGGATGGCGGCCATGTTCAGGGCAATGAACGGCGATGCTGCGCGTGGGCTGTGCCGGTGCAGGGCGTGGGCCACCAGTTCTTTGCCGGTGCCGGACTCGCCATTGATCAGCACGGTGATGTTGGAGTGGCTGAGGCGGCCGATGGCGCGGAACACCTCCTGCATCGCCGGGGCTTCACCAATGATTTCCGGGGTGCGCGCCAGGTTCTGTGGCACATCCAGGCCTTGCTGCTCCTGGGCGTGCTGGTTGGCGCGCTTGACCAGTGATACCGCTTCGTCGACGTCGAATGGCTTGGGCAGGTACTCGAAGGCACCGCCTTGGTACGAGGCCACGGCGCTGTCCAGGTCGGAGTGGGCGGTCATGATGATGACCGGCAGGCGCGGGTGCTGCTCGCGGATCTGCGCCAGCAGGTCGAGGCCGCTGGTGCCAGGCATGCGAATGTCGGAAATGATCACGTCGGGTTGCTGGCGTGCCAGGCGTCCCATGACACCGTCTGCGCTGTCGAAGCTCTGGGTGGTCATGCCTTCCTGTTGCAGGGCTTTTTCCAGGACCCAGCGGATGGAACGATCATCGTCGACGATCCATACGGTTTCACTTCGGCTCATGAGGCGGTGGCTCCTTGTTCCAGAGGCAGGTAAATCGAGAAGGCGGTATGGCCAGCGTGGCTTTCACACTCGATCAGGCCCTGGTGCTGGCTGATGATGTTCTGGGTAATGGCCAGGCCCAGCCCGGTACCGTCCGGGCGGCCACTGACCATGGGATAGAAGAGGGTGTCCTGCAGTTCCGGCGGGATGCCCGGGCCGTTGTCGATGATTTCTACCCGCGCTACCAGGCGGTGACGCACGTGGCCGATGGTGAACTGGCGAAGGGCACGGCTGCGCAAGGTGATGCGACCCAGGCGCAGCTCATTCTGCGAGCTGATCGCCTGCATGGCGTTGCGCACGATGTTGAGTACGGCTTGAATCATCTGTTCTCGGTCGATCAGCACGTCCGGCAGGCTTGGGTCGTAATCGCGCACCAAAGTGATGCACCCCTGGCTTTCGGCATCGACCAGGCTGCACACCCGCTCCAGCACTTCGTGAATATTGGTCATGGCCAGCGACGGCAGCTTGTTCGAGCCGAGCATGCGGTCGACCAGGTTGCGCAAGCGGTCGGCCTCTTCGATGATCACATTGGTGTAGTCGCGCAGCCCTTCCTCGGGCAGTTCGCGGGCCAGTAGCTGGGCCGCTCCGCGGATGCCGCCAAGGGGGTTCTTGATTTCGTGGGCCAGGCCGCGCACCAGCATCTTGGTGGTTTCCTGCTTGCTCAGTTGGGCCTCTTCCTTGGTGATGCGCAGCAGACGGTCCCGCGGATGCACCTCGAGCAACAGCAGGGTCTGGCCTTGATGCAGTATCGGCGTTACCGCGTAGTCGACGGTGATGGTCTGCCCGGTCAGCGATGTAAGCTGCGCTTCACGCTTGGTGAACGGGTGCGCCTGCTCGACCGCCTGGCGCAGCGAACTGAGCGCCTCGGTCGATTCGGTGAACAGCTCGCTGATGAACTGCCCATGGCTGCGCTGGCCGCTGACGGCCAGTAGCATTTCTGCGGCCGGGTTCATGTACTCCAGGCGCAGCTCGGCGTTGAGCAGCAACGTGGCGGTGGTCAGGTTGTCCAGAAGCAGACGGTGCTGTGCATCGCTGATGGTCATAAGGCGTCGTTGACCTCGTTTGGCGCTTGCCTGGCACTGCTTTGGTCAGGGCCGGACGCGGGGTGGATCCACTGATGCGAGACTCTGGATAAGAAAATGCAAGAAACAAACCAAAGCTCCGAAAAGAAGCGGGATTTACCGATAAAGGCCTGAATCTGCGCAAATTCGGATCAGAAAGTCTTGGTGAAACGTTTAATCTGAACCAGATTGGGGAGCAATTGAGGGCATGGCGTGAATTAGTGCA
This sequence comes from Pseudomonas sp. NBRC 111139, assembly GCF_001753955.1. NCBI lineage: Bacteria > Pseudomonadati > Pseudomonadota > Gammaproteobacteria > Pseudomonadales > Pseudomonadaceae > Pseudomonas > Pseudomonas sp. NBRC 111139. Next base: position 5,484 of record NZ_BCBP01000072.1, on the reverse strand, counting down.
CCAAGATAGAGCATAGCGTGGCAGGCGAATCAGTGGTGCTTCTGCAAGGTGCGCAGAAACAAAAACGGCCTCCCGAGGGAGGCCGTTGTGATCATGTCATCGGCGCGAGGCGCCAATCAGATCAGCAGCTGTAGTACAGCTCGTATTCCAGCGGGTGTACGAAGGTACGGACCTTGATTTCTTCTTCGCTCTTCAGTTCGATGAAGGCGTCGATGAAGTCATCGGAGAACACGCCGCCCTTGGTCAGGAACGCACGGCCTTTATCCAGCTCTTCCAGAGCTTCTTTCAGGCTGCCGCACACTTGCGGGATGTTCTTGGCTTCTTCTGGCGGCAGGTCGTACAGGTTCTTGTCGGCCGCGTCGCCTGGGTGGATCTTGTTCTGGATGCCGTCCAGGCCAGCCATCAGCAGGGCCGCGAACGCCAGGTACGGGTTGGCCGATGGGTCCGGGAAGCGTGCTTCGATACGGCGGGCTTTCGGGCTGCCAACGTAAGGAATACGGATCGAGGCGGAACGGTTGCGAGCCGAGTAGGCCAGCATTACCGGGGCTTCGAAGCCTGGGACCAGACGCTTGTACGAGTTGGTCGACGGGTTGGTGAAGCCGTTCAGGGCCTTACCGTGCTTGATGATACCGCCGATGAAGTACAGGGCGGTGTCGGACAGGCCGGCATAGCCTTCACCCGAGAAGGTGTTCTTGCCGTCTTTCCAGATCGACATGTGCACGTGCATGCCCGAGCCGTTGTCGCCGTACAGTGGCTTCGGCATGAAGGTGGCGGTACGGCCGTAAGCGTCGGCAACGTTGTGCACGACGTATTTCAGCGCCTGTACTTCGTCAGCCTTCTTCACCAGGGTGTTGAACTTGACGCCGATTTCGTTCTGGCCGGCAGTCGCCACTTCGTGGTGGTGAACTTCAACGGTCTGGCCCATTTCTTCCAGGGCGTTGCACATGGCAGTACGGATTTCGTGGTCATGGTCGAACGGCGGAACCGGGAAGTAGCCGCCTTTCACGCCTGGACGGTGGCCTTTGTTGCCGCCTTCCACGTCAGCGCCGGTCATCCACGAGCCCTGCTCGGAGAAGATCTTGAACATCGAACCGGAGATGTCCGAGTGGAACTTCACTTCGTCGAAGATGAAGAACTCAGGCTCTGGGCCGGCGAATACGGTGTCACCGATGCCGGTGCTCTTCAGGTACTCTTCAGCACGCTTGGCGATGGCGCGTGGGTCGCGGTCGTAGCCCTGCATGCTCGACGGGTCGACGATGTCGCAGGTGATGATCAGGGTTGGTTCTTCGGTGAACGGGTCCAGAACGGCGGTTTCGTCGACCGGCATCAGGATCATGTCGGAAGCTTCGATGCCTTTCCAGCCAGCGATGGAGGAACCGTCGAACATCTTGCCGACTTCGAAGAAGTCTTCGTCCAGCGCATCACGCGACGGCATGGTCACGTGGTGCTGAATGCCTTTGGTGTCCGTGAAACGCAGATCAATCCACTTGACGTCATGATCTTTGATGAGTTGAACCGACTTCGACATGTTGTCCTCCGGATGGTCTAGAGCGCGGTGGGCCGCTGCCCTGGAAAAAGGGTGTTGCCGGGCGCGGATAGTCGGCCAAGCTTACCTGCCTCACAAGGGAGCAAATTGCATGCCAGTGCCCGAAAATGGCGAGGGTGGGATAAAAGGGGGCGTTTGCGGGCATTTGGCGTTGGGTTGGCGGGTAAAAGTGCACCCTTACGATGCGTTTTTTGATCGTCTCGCACCAATTGGGTGCGTGGCGTGAGTGGTGTGCTAGCTTCTAGGGCCTCTTCGCGGGTAAACCCGCTCCTACGGGCGGGTTTACCCGCGAAAGGGCCGGAACAGGCACTGCAAAACCTGGCCTCTGCATTTATCTCAAAGCTTCTGATCAAAAGTTGGTCAAATCCTGAGCAATTTCCGATATAATTCGCGCCCCTCATTTTCGGCAGGCCCTGCGCGCGCTGTTAACCAATGAAACTTATCGTCAAAGTCTTCCCAGAAATCACCATCAAAAGCCGGCCGGTGCGCAAGCGCTTCATCCGCCAGCTTGGCAAGAACATCCGCAACGTGCTCAAGGATCTCGACCCTGAGCTCGCGGTCGATGGTGTCTGGGACAATCTCGAGGTGGTCACCCGCGTCGAAGACGAAAAAGTCCAGCGCGAGATGATCGAACGCCTCACCTGCACCCCGGGTATCACCCACTTCCTGCAGGTAGAGGAATACCCGCTGGGTGACTTCGACGACATCGTCGCCAAGTGCAAGCACCACTTCGGCCACCTGCTGGCCGGCAAGCACTTCGCCGTGCGCTGCAAGCGCGGTGGCCACCATGACTTCACCTCGATGGACGTCGACCGTTACGTCGGCAGCCAGCTGCGCCAGCAGTGTGGCGCCGCCGGGATCGAGCTGAAAAAGCCTGAAGTGCTGGTGCGCATCGAAATCCGCGACCAGCGCCTGTATGTGATCCACAGCCAGCACAACGGCATCGGCGGTTATCCGCTGGGTGCCCTGGAGCAGACCCTGGTGCTGATGTCCGGTGGTTTCGACTCCACCGTTGCGGCCTACCAGATGATGCGCCGCGGCCTGATGACCCACTTCTGCTTCTTCAACCTCGGCGGCCGTGCCCACGAGCTGGGCGTAATGGAAGTGGCCCATTACCTGTGGAAAAAATACGGCAGCAGCCAGCGCGTACTGTTCATCAGCGTGCCGTTCGAAGAAGTGGTTGGCGAGATCCTCAACAAGGTCGACAACAGCTACATGGGCGTGACCCTCAAGCGCATGATGCTGCGCGGCGCCGCCCATATGGCCGACCGCCTGCAGATCGACGCGCTGGTGACCGGCGAAGCGATTTCCCAGGTGTCCAGCCAGACCCTGCCGAACCTGTCGATCATCGACTCGGCCACCGACAAGCTGGTGCTGCGCCCGCTGCTGGCCAGCCACAAGCAGGACATCATCGACCAGGCCACCGAAATCGGCACCGCGGACTTTGCCAAGCACATGCCGGAATACTGCGGCGTGATCTCGGTAAACCCGACCACCCATGCCAAGCGTCACCGCATGGAGCACGAAGAAAAGCAGTTCGACATGGCCGTGCTGGAGCGCGCTCTTGAGCGCGCCAAGTTCATTTCCATCGACCATGTGATCGATGAGCTGGGCAAGGACATCGAAATCGAGGAAGTGGCCGAGGCGCTGCCAGGCCAGATCGTCATCGACATTCGCCACCCCGATGCCCAGGAAGACGAACCTCTGGTGCTGGAAGGTATCGAAGTCCAGGCCATGCCGTTCTACGCCATCAACAGCAAGTTCAAGCACCTGGACCCCACGCGCCAGTACTTGCTGTATTGCGACAAGGGTGTGATGAGCCGTTTGCACGCACACCACCTGCTCAGTGAGGGACATGCCAATGTGCGTGTTTATCGTCCGACATAAGACGCCGGGGCTGTATGGCGGCAGTATCCGCCATCGCCCTCCCGACCGCCGGGCCCGCTGAGCCTCAAACAGTACATATTGGCCGCCTACACTGGGCGGCAACCGAATCCTCTGATCGAGATACACTTGTGATCGAAAATCTGCGTAACATCGCCATCATCGCCCACGTTGACCATGGTAAAACCACTCTGGTCGACAAACTCCTGCGTCAGTCCGGCACTCTGGAGCGTAACGAGCTCAATGACGAGCGCGTCATGGACTCCAACGACCAGGAAAAAGAGCGCGGTATTACCATTCTGGCGAAAAACACCGCCATCAACTGGAACGGCTACCACATCAACATCGTCGACACCCCCGGCCACGCCGACTTCGGTGGCGAGGTTGAGCGTGTAATGTCGATGGTCGACTCCGTGCTGCTGCTGGTCGACGCCCAGGACGGCCCGATGCCGCAAACTCGCTTCGTGACCAAGAAGGCTTTCGAAGCCGGCCTGAAGCCAATCGTCGTGATCAACAAGGTTGACCGTCCGGGCGCACGTCCTGACTGGGTTCTGGACCAGATCTTCGACCTGTTCGACAACCTCGGTGCCACCGACGAACAGCTGGACTTCAAAGTGGTCTACGCCTCGGCCCTGAACGGCATTGCCGGCCTGGACCACACTGCCATGGCCGAAGACATGACCCCGCTGTACCAGTCGATCATCGACAACGTACCTGCACCGTCTGTTGACCGCGACGGCCCGTTCCAGATGCAGATCTCCGCACTGGACTACAACAGCTTCCTCGGCGTTATCGGTGTTGGCCGCATCGCCCGTGGCCGCGTCAAGCCGAACACCCCGGTTGTCGCCATCGACACCAACGGCAAGAAGCGTAACGGCCGTATCCTGAAGCTGATGGGTCACCACGGTCTGCACCGCGTTGACGTCGAAGAAGCCCAGGCTGGCGATATCGTCTGCATCAGCGGTTTCGATGAGCTGTTCATCTCCGACACCCTGTGCGCCCCGGATGCGGTAGAAGCGATGAAGCCGCTGACCGTTGACGAGCCGACCGTTTCGATGACCTTCCAGGTCAACGACTCGCCGTTCTGCGGTAAAGAAGGCAAGTTCGTCACCAGCCGTAACATCAAGGACCGTCTGGACAAGGAGCTGCTGTACAACGTTGCCCTGCGCGTTCAGGAGACCGACTCCCCAGACAAGTTCAAGGTTTCGGGCCGTGGTGAGCTGCACCTGTCGGTGCTGATCGAAACCATGCGTCGTGAAGGCTTCGAAATGGCCGTGGGCCGTCCTGAAGTGATCATCCGCGAAGTCGACGGCGTGAAGCAGGAGCCGTTCGAGAACGTCACCATCGACATCCCTGAAGAATCCCAGGGCAAGGTCATGGAAGAGATGGGTCTGCGTAAAGGCGACCTGACCAACATGGTTCCGGATGGCAAGGGCCGTGTTCGTCTGGAGTACAACATTCCAGCCCGTGGTCTGATCGGTTTCCGTAACCAGTTCCTGACCCTGACCAACGGTGCAGGCATCCTGACCTCGATCTTCGATCGCTACGACACCATGAAGTCGGGCCAGATGTCCGGCCGCCTCAACGGCGTACTGGTTTCGGTCGAGACCGGCAAGGCACTGACCTACTCGCTGGAAACCCTGCAGGCTCGCGGCAAGCTGTTCGTTGAACACGGCCAGGAGATCTACAACGGTCAGATCATCGGCCTGAACAGCCGTGACAACGACCTGGGCGTGAACCCGACCAAAGGCAAGAAGCTCGACAACATGCGTGCTTCGGGCAAAGACGAAGTCATCGCCCTGGTACCGCCAGTTCGCCACACCCTCGAGCAGGCCCTGGAATTCATCCAGGACGACGAGCTGTGCGAAGTGACGCCTAAGTCGATCCGTCTGCGCAAGAAGATCCTGGACGAAGGCGAGCGTACCCGCGCAGCCAAGAAAGCCAAGAACTGAGTTAGCTCAGGCTGAATGAAAACGCCCCCGGTCGAAAGGCCGGGGGCGTTTTTGTTTGTCTGGGTTTTTTGTGCTGGTAGTACCGGCCTCTTCGCGGGTAAA